>NZ_NDIM01000105.1:0-22853 GCF_002241375.1 Vibrio sp. V19_P1S1T109
ATAATGACCACGATAATCAGGCTTAGCAGTAGGTTAATGTGAGCGTTCAAATTCATCACTTAATTCTTAAAATAGTTGGCGTAATATCTTACGAAATTGTTTGCGTCTCTAGTGGTAACACACAATTCCGTTAAATGACAAGCAAAAACTCATTCTTTTTTCACATTCTTTCAGCATCACAACAAGCTATATAACAATCTCTCGTGTGCAAATAAGGGCGCAGAAACAGAACGAACACTTTTTAAACAACCACAAAGGAATGAAATGGGACTCGCAATTATTCACAGCCGAGCCAGTGTTGGCGTGCAAGCACCGACAGTGACAGTTGAAGTACATATTAGCAATGGTATGCCTGGTTTTACGTTGGTCGGCTTGCCAGAAACGACGGTCAAAGAGTCTCGTGATCGCGTGCGCAGCGCTATCATTAATTCCCGTTTTGAGTTTCCCGCCAAGCGTATTACGGTCAATCTAGCCCCTGCGGATCTCCCCAAAGAGGGTGGTCGATTTGATTTACCGATCGCGTTGGGTATTTTGGCGGCCTCACAGCAGATAGCGCTAACGAAGTTAGATGGGTATGAGTTTATTGGTGAATTAGCCTTATCTGGTGAGTTGCGTCCTGTTAAAGGTGTATTACCCGCCGCTTTAGCTGCGAATCGAGCCAAGCGCTGTTTGGTTGTGCCTCATGGTAATGGTGATCAAGCTGCGTTAGTGGCAAAGGATCAGCATAAATCGGCGCAAACGCTGCTTGAGGTGTGTGCTGATTTGTGTGGCCAGCAAACCCTCTCTCTTTTTCAAACCGAACCTAAACCGTGCCAAGCGAAAAGTACTCGCGATCTGCAAGATATCATTGGTCAACAGCAAGGAAAGCGAGCGTTAGAAATCGCAGCCGCGGGCAACCATAATCTGCTTTTTCTCGGTCCACCCGGAACGGGTAAAACCATGCTTGCCTCTCGGTTGTGTGATTTATTACCAGAAATGAATGAGGATGAAGCGATGGAAACCGCTTCGGTTGCTTCTCTGACTCCACAAGACATTAACCAGCACAACTGGAAGCAAAGGCCATTTCGCTCGCCTCATCATTCCAGTTCAATGGCGGCGCTGGTCGGTGGCGGTTCTATTCCGAGGCCGGGGGAAATTTCTTTGGCACACAATGGGTTATTGTTTCTTGATGAAATGCCGGAATTTGAACGAAAAGTGCTCGACTCATTGCGTGAGCCATTAGAGTCAGGTGAAATTATTATTTCAAGAGCGCAAGGCAAAACGCGTTTTCCAGCTCGCTTTCAATTAGTGGGAGCGTTGAACCCCAGCCCAACCGGCTATTACGAAGGCACGCAAGCCAGAGCCAACCCGCAGAGTATTTTGCGCTATTTGGGACGCTTATCGGGGCCATTGCTTGATCGCTTTGACATGTCGATAGAAATCCCCTCGCTTCCCAAAGGAATGCTGGCAAATGGCGGCGAAAGAGGTGAAGCAACGGCTGTGGTTAAAGAAAGAGTGCTGATTGCTCGTGAACGGATGGTGATTCGTAATGGTAAGGTTAATGCTTTGTTGGGGAGCCGAGAAATTGAACAGTATTGCCCTTTAAGTAAGGCTGACGCCGAATTTTTGGAAAATGCACTGCACCGCCTAGGGCTCTCCATCCGCGCGTATCATCGTATTATCAAAGTGGCGCGTACGATTGCTGATTTAGAAGGGGCCGAGCAGATTGCTAAGCCCCATCTAGCGGAAGCGCTCGGCTATCGAGCTATGGACCGCTTGTTGAAACAACTGACCGCACAAGCGGTGTAATGAACTTAAAATTGGTAATTTAACCCTAGCGCTGTAAAGAGAGACGATTCGTCGTAAAACGAGAGGTTTGAGCTCGATTGGTTATAACCGGCTAAAGCGATTAATGACCAATCATCCCAATCCATAAATTGGCTGTATTCGTACGCGAAGAATAGGCTCAGTTCATCGTCATTACGCACAGTGTGATTAAACAGTGAATTTCCACCTTGATAGTCGCGCTTGGTATAACCAGCGGTCAGCGCCAGTTTATGGCGATTGATAAACGTGAAGTAGGAGAGATCGGCGGCGTAAGAGTGATGAGTATTGGCGTCGCCATCCGCTTGGTGGTTGATATAAGTGATGGAGGGCTGTAACAAACTGGTTGGGCTCAGAGAGTAACGGTACTGCCCTTTTAGGTAGTAACTTTTACCATCACGAGCCAGTTCAGGGCTTGGAAACTGATCGTTGTCGATCTCTTTGGTCGCGTAAGCGACATCGATAGTCCATGGGCTGCCTTGAATACTATTGAATGTTAATCGGTAGGCATTTCCTGACTCATCGGTTTCTTGGCGCTGACTGTTTAGTTGGTAAGGGTTAGCCCAGGTTTTTCCAGACATCACGGTCGGTAAAAAAGCCACATCAACCACGGTACCTGTCTCCATCTCATATTGATACCCCAGCTGAAGCGCTAAAGTGCCTACGGCAATATCATCACGTGAGGTGCCTAGATAAACCTGTTGTTGACGTTTGTCCCCGAAGGTGTAAGCAAGGTTACCCAAAGGCCCAACGGCAAAGTTTGACTGCCGGCTACTCTTTGTTTCGAGTGATGTAATACGCTCATCTCCACCCGTATCAAACGATGATTGGGAAGATGCAAAAATAGTATTAATGGCAATCTCACCACTTAAACCTGTTTCTGGAGCCAGTTCGGCAGATACATGAAAAGCCAGAGCGCTAACAAGCGTCATGGACAGGTATTTATTCATTAGGAGTTTCCATACTTTGATTCAATAGTGGTTAAGTATATGAATAAACTTGGATGACGACACGATAAAACTAATCTGACCGTTTTATGAATGAAGGGTGAGCTTTGTCTTAGGCATACACAGTTTTGTGCTGCGATGGCTTGTGTTTCAAGATTGGTTGTATGAGAAAGCGCTGCAAGGTTGAACTTGATTAAGTAAAAATGAGGAGCCGTTGTGCTCCTCATTTGGGAATGATTACTTGGTCAGTAGGTAATTGACCAGTTCGAAGTATTCATTGGTCGATTTAACACCTTGTCCCTGCACCAAATAATGATTGTTAACCACGACAGCAGGCACACCTGAAAGGCCGCTTTCTTGGAACTGTTTATCAAAGCGGCGCACCATTGAATCGACGGCAAAACCATTAAAGGCGGCATCAAATTTTGCTGCATCAATACCTTCGTCTAGGAAGATTTGGCGTAGATCCGCATCATCTCTTGGTGGTTTACGCATCGTGTGGATGCGGTTAAACATCACGGGCACCATTTTGTCTTCAACTTTGAGGGCAAGCATGGTGGCGTAAGCTTTACTCATTGATTTACCCATAGAGCCACCCATAAAAGAAACATGGTTTTTCTGCAGAGTAACCCCTTGTGGGAGCTGCTTTTTCAGTTGGGCGATGATCGGCTCAAAGGTATTGCAGTGTGGGCAGTAAAAGGAGAAAAACTCCGTCACGGTTGGATTTTTAGAGGGTTCAAGATCAAGCACTTTATAATGCTCACCTTCTTTAAATTGGGCTGCATGAGCCGATAAGCTCAGCAGTAAGGTTGCAACCAGTGCAAAAAGCTTCTTCATTGTGTACTCCATTTATTGCTTCAAGGTGACTTACCATTGTGGCATTAGTGAGAGCGTAGGCTCGTCTAATGCTGCTATTTGTTCTTTAAACGCAAGCACTTGGCTTTCCCAATATTTAGGGTCATTAAACCAAGGGAAGGCGAGTGGAAAAGCAGGGTCCTGCCATCGTTTGGCCAACCATGCCATGTAATGCACCATTCGTAGACCGCGTAACGGTTCAATTAGTTTCAATTCGGCTGGATTAAAATCGTGAAACTCTTGATACGACTCTAAGATAATGTCCAACTGCATTCGCTTATCTTGCAATTCGCCATTGAGTAGCATCCACAAATCCTGTACTGCTGGTCCATTGCGAGCATCGTCTAAATCGACAAACATAGGCCCATCTCGCCACAAAATATTGCCTGGATGGCAATCACCATGCAAGCGGATGGCCGCGGATTTTGCTGGCCATTGCTGTTCAATTTTGTTGATCAATAACGATAAGTCACTGAAAAAGGTATTTTGCAAGTGCTGAGGTATAAAGGACGCATTTTCCAATAGCTGTTTGGGTTGATAAAGATACTCATCTAAGCTGATGGTCGGGCGATGAACAAATGTACGAGTGGCACTGATGTGATGAATGCGTCCAAGAAATCGGCCCACGCCTTCTAATTGGTCCATATTGTCCACTTCAAACTGCCGCCCACCCACACTGTTAAACAGCGCGAAATGATAGCCCTGATAGTGATGTAAGGTTGCACCGTTGATGAGTAATGGCTCAGCAATCGGAATTTCCGCCGCGTACAGCTCGCGTGTAAAATCGTGCTCCTCTTGAATTTGCTCAACACTCCAGCGCTGAGGTCGATAGAATTTCACCACATAGCGTTGGCGTTCTTCATCGATGAATTGATAAACGCGGTTTTCGTAACTGTTGAGTGCCAGAAATCCTGATTCAGCACGAATGCCGATGCTTTCTAAGGCATACCACATGGTATCAGGGGTGAGTGCATCAAAATGGAAAGAAGCTTTGGTCATGATTAAAAAGGGCCCATTACTGAGCCCTTTTCCATTCGTTACGAAGTTAGAGTTTATTAATAAACCGGCTCTCAACTTCTATCGTGAATTGGTTACTGTCCGTGAGTATAAACTGAATCGTCGCTATAGGAGAGCTGAGTTTGTCAGGAGCGACGCCAAGGCTGGTTGGTAGGTTCAATACCTCTCCTGGTTTGACTTGAATGGTTTGTTTACCATACCAAGAGACGTCCGATAGCCCTTTCACGTCAAGCTTATACTCTTGCGTTTGCTGAGTTTTGTTGATGACTTTCAAGGTGTAAGTGTTCTCAATTTCACCATTGCTGTTGGTTTTAAATAGCTGGTTTCTATCACGCAATACACTTAAGCCGACCGGATCAACGCTGGCTACTTGAGCGATGAATAAGCCAAACATCACCAGCAGTACCGTGCCATAACCGAGTAATTTAGGCCTGAGTATTTTGGTGTGGTGGCCGGAGAGGCGGTGCTCCGTGGTATAGCTGATGAGCCCTTTTTCATAGCCCATACGTTCCATGGTGGTATCGCACGCATCAATACAAGCGCCGCAGTTAATGCATTCGTACTGCAAGCCATCACGAATATCGATGCCAGTCGGACACACTTGTACGCACAAATCACAATCAATGCAGTCACCTAAACCGAGTGCTTTGTGATCGGCTTTACGAGCGCGTGGCCCACGAGTTTCACCGCGTTTGCTGTCATAGCCAACAATAAAGGTATCTTTGTCAAACATCGCAGACTGAAAGCGAGCATAAGGACACATATGGATGCAGACGATCGAACGCATCCAGCCTGCATTTCCGTAAGTACAAAGGGTGAAAAAGAGTACCCAGAAGACGGGCCAGAAACTTTCATCGAGTGTGAAAAAGTTCACCACGAGTTCGCGTACCGGGACGAAATAGCCGACAAAAGTAAAACCAGTACCGAGTGCAATCGCCAGCCAAGCAATGTGTTTGATGGCTTTTCTTATAGCAAGATTAGCTGTGAGTTTTCCTGAGTCTTGCTTGCGGCGTTTATTGGCGGCGCCTTCGAGTTTTTCTTCAAACCAAATGTAGATAAATGTCCACACAGTTTGCGGGCACAGATAGCCACACCAGACACGGCCAAGAAAAGTGGTAATAAAAAACAGGCCGAATGCCGCAATCATAAACAACAGGGCCAATAGAGTTAGGTCTTGTGGGTAAAGTGTGGTGCCGAAAAAGTTAAATTGCTGGTGGCCGATGTCGAGCAAAATCGCTTGGCGATCACCATAAGAGATCCACGGTACTAAAGTAAAAAGCAGCAGTAAAAACCAGCCACCATAGCGGCGGAGTTGTTGATAAGTACCTTTACTTTCGCGCACATAAATACGGTTGCTAGGGTTAAAACGGTCACCGTTGCCTTTGTGAGTTTTGGGGTTGAATATTTTAGGAGTCACATCCTTTATATCGATTTTGTCCTGACTCATGAAATGATCCTTGTTGGGCTGTAAGGTGTGATTTCTTTTAGTTCACACTCTGCGACATTGCTGTTTTCTCTTTGGGTACAATACCTAGATGAGAAATTATCATTGTTCAATCTTTATTTATTAAGCGGCAAGTATAACGCCAATAACAATTTTATTTCTTTAACACTATCAACCTTTAACAATAAAGCCTCAACTCGTGAGGCTTATCGCTAATAATAAAAAAGCGACCTAATAAGGCCGCTATCTTGATCACTATCACAGGGGCTACATCATTTTATGATGCCACGCGCGCGTAAAATGGCTGTTTTAAAATCATCTTCCTGATCTTTCTTCAGGCCTGGAATCATTTCGTCTTTGGCGCTGTTGCGCATTTTTAGATGGTAGATCAATACATCATCTGTAAGCGCTTCTAATGGTCCTTTATAACCCGCTTCTTGAGCCAGTTTGGTGATGAATTGCATTAAGTTGAGCTGCTGATCTTTTTGCCATTCAGGCGCAAGTAGTTCAATTAGCTCTTCAATTCGATGACATTGCATTCTCTTTTCCCCAATTTTTATAAGTATTTTGAGTAAAGGTATCAAATTGCGGATTGAAGTCCAATTGAGCGCAAAGAAAAAGCGCAGGGTTTAGCTGCGCTTTTTAATTATGCTGCCTGAACAACATTAGTTGTGCTCGATGCAGTAAGGGCATTTTTTTCAACTAAAGTCATTGCTGGAGCGACTTTTTTTGTAGTCGGAGCAGCAGCAAAACCACTACGACGACGCATTGCACTACGGTTTGTGTGCGAAAACCTGACAGCTGTTGGGCGCATTCATTAACCTAACGGTCAGGCACATCCATTGCCAATCTAATGGCCTGAATCACCATGAGTTGAGCTTCATAATTGAAGGGTGGCTCTTCTGGCTCTCGCCAATCCAAATAATGATTCAGGAATAACGATATGCTTTCATATCGTAGTTAGATTAGCACCAAGTTTTGAATTGATCGATAGTTGAACGATTGTTGAGATGAATATTCTTGCAAATAAAGCTTAAAATTGTGTGAGATGCTTGATTGAGTTTGTCATCTGATCGGCATTACATCGCGTTTTGTTAAATAGGAGGTACCTATGTCGTTTACAAAAACTCGCGATTTATCGCTCTCCTTGCCGTTCGTTACGAAATCTGCATTTAGGCTTACAACTGTAAGCTGAAGTGTGTAATACTAAGCCCACATTTTGTTGCTTTTGGTATGGTGTTTATGTCTGCTGTTGACAATGATGGCTATGGTGCAGGTGAAGAACGGGCGAATGCACTGAGTCATGGTTTGGGGCTATTGCTTAGTTTTGTTGGTTTAGTCTTGCTGCTGATCAAGGCAACAAGTGCGCAGGCCGATGCATTGACTTATATCAGCATGAGTCTCTATGGTGGCAGCATGATAGCGTTATTCCTTGCTTCAACGCTGTATCACTCCGTTGCGACACCGAAAGCCAAACGCTGGCTAAAAACGTTCGACCACTGTGCCATTTATCTACTGATTGCCGGAAGTTACACCCCCTTTTTGTTGGTTAGCCTTCGCACTCCTTTGGCGATAGGTCTTATGGTGGTGATCTGGCTGCTGGCGCTGCTCGGTATCATCATGAAAATTGCCTTTGTCTATCGTTTTAAAAAGTTCTCACTAGTGACTTATTTGGCGATGGGGTGGTTATCCTTGGTTGTGATCTACCAACTGGCCCTCAATATCGAGGTCGGTGGTTTGGTGCTACTTGCTGTTGGTGGTTTGGTCTATTCGCTCGGGGTGATTTTTTATGTAGCGAAACGCATTCCCTATAACCATGCGATTTGGCATTTATTCGTGCTAGGTGGCAGTGCTTGTCACTTTTTTGCGGTTTACCTTTTTGTTCACCCAGTAAGTGCTTAACGCATTTCGACCCGCTCAATGTTGGCCGAAATTTGATAGCCTTGCTGGCGATCAACCTGAAGGGTAATCGGCTTTCCTTGCGCTTGAGTTTGTGGGCGTAAATAGCTATCAGCCATCCGTTTAATGGATTGCCAAATGGGTAACTGCTGAGTGAGCAGTGGTTGACCTTGCTCGTCATAAAGAGTGATGCTGAGCACTACCGCAATGACAGATTGCGAGCTTTGATTGGTGATGGCTGTTGGGATAACGAGTGTATCTCCTTGGTAGTAAGCCGCGCCGAGTACTACTTCCACTCCAGAATCTGACAGTTGTAAAATCGGTTTTTCACTCTCCATCTCAAAGGTGGTTGCTCGGGCTTTTTGAGCAATAGGGGCCGCGTGAATGACGGTTTCCGGCGACATTGATTGCGGTTCAACATATTGCCATGTGAAATCATCATTGAGTTTCACCTGGCGGCCATCTTCTAAGGTCAGAACTTGCGCGCAAGATACGGCGCTTGCTGTCATGCTTAACAGCATCATTATCACAGGTATTGTCTTCATCTTAACGTCGCCAAAATGCAGGGAAAAACAGAACGATAATCGTCAAAATTTCTAAACGCCCCATCAACATCCCTAAGCTCAGAACCCACTTTGCTGCGTCAGGCAGTGGTGCGAAGTTGCCCGTTGGACCAATCACCGAGCCCATTCCGGGACCAACGTTGGCCACTGCGGTGATGGAACCTGAAATGCTGGTGACAGGATCAAGGCCCATTGCACTGAGCGCGCCTGCGATAGCAATGACAGTGATAAAAAAGGTCAAACCAAAAGCAACGACTGAGCGGACAATATCATCATTAACTGGACGATGATTATAGCGCTGTACGAAGATGCCTGATGGATGGACCAACTTCATAATTTGTTTATTGAGCAGCGTCATCGCAATTTGGAAGCGGAACACTTTAATCCCACCAGAGGTTGAGCCGGAACAAGCTCCTGCTGCCATTAAGAAGATGAACAGCGTGCTTGGCAGTGCGCCCCAAGCGGTGAAATCTTCCAAACCAAAACCAGTAGTCGTGACCACTGAAACGATATTAAACATCGCCACTCGCAGAGCGTCCAACCAGTAGTAGCCTAGTTTGAGATTCAGCCACAACGCAATGATGAGACTGGCAATTAGGAAAAGATAAGCAAATCCGCGAACTTGTGCGTCTTTTATGATCACTTTGATATTTTGTTTTCGGGCCGCAGCGACAAACAGTAGAAAGGGCAAGCCCCCCAAAAACATAAACAGCGTTGCTACCCAATGTGCACCGTTTGAGAAGTGGTTCATCGAACCGTCGGAGGTAGAATATCCACCAGTCGACAAGGTGGTAAATGAGTGGTTGATCGCTTCAAAAAGCGTCATGCCAGTGAGGATATAACCAATCAAGCACAGTAAGGTCAGTACCAAATAGACCAGCACAATATTTTTCGCGACAGTTTTGGCGCGTGGGCTACTTTTATCGGACCAATCAGACGATTCGGTTTGGAACAATTTCATCCCACCCACATTGAGCATTGGTAATACCGCTACCGCCATTACGATAAACCCAACCCCACCAAGCCATTGCAGGATAGAGCGCCACAACAAGATGCTGGGCGGCATATTATCAAGGCCACTGAGTACAGTTGAACCTGTGGTGGTTAGCCCTGACATGGTTTCAAAGTAGGCGTCGGTAAAGCTGATGTGGTTGATAAAGACGAAAGGGAGCGCCGCGAAAGCGCTAGCAACCGTCCAAACTAAGCTGGTGATGAGAAACATATCGCGCACGCTGAGCTTAAAGTGCGCGGTACGCCCCAAGCTTAAGCAGATAAAGGCGACAATATGAGTGATGATGACCGCTTGAGCAAAATCAAGGAAGCCACCCGTACCGGTAAAAAAAGCAACCAGTGTCGGCACATACATAAATAGGGCGAGCTTAGACAGCACGAGTCCTATAACGAATGAAATGGGGCGTAAATTCAGCATGACGCCAATGACCTATAGGAAAAATGGGCTAGGTTGGAACAAGGCTTCCACATCGGGCACGTACTTTTTATCCACTAAGAACATCACCACGTGATCATCTTGCTCGATAATAGTGCGGTCATGGGCGATTAACACTTCTTCACCACGCACAATCGCGCCAATGGTTGTGCCCGGTGGCAGTTTAATATCACCCACTGCGCGTCCCACCACTTTAGAGGTGTTTTGGTCGCCATGTGCAATTGCCTCAATCGCCTCTGCCGCGCCACGGCGTAGCGAAGAGACGTTAACGATATCGGCACGACGTACGTGAGTCAGCAGTGCGGAAATGGTGGCTTGTTGGGGTGAAATCGCGACATCAATCACGCCGCCTTGTACGAGATCGACATACGCGCCACGCTGGATAAGTACCATCACTTTTTTCGCGCCCATACGCTTGGCGAGCATGGCGGACATGATGTTGGTTTCATCTTCGTTGGTGAGCGCAATAAATACATCGACTTGGTCGATGTTCTCTTCGGCTAGCAGCTCTTGGTCCGCCGCATCACCACAAAATACTATGGTGTTTTCTAACTCTTCCGATAACTGCTCTGCACGTGGGTAATTACGCTCAATCAGTTTAACGCTGTAGCTGTGCTCTAAACGTTTGGCTAAGCTTGCCCCAATGTTACCCCCGCCAACAATCATGATACGGCGATAGGTTTTTTCCAGCCGCTGTAGCTCACTCATGACCGAGCGAATATGATTACTGGCTGCCACGAAGAACACTTCATCGTCAGCTTCAATAATGGTGGTGCCTTGCGGGCGAATCGGCCGACCTTGGCGGAAAATAGCCGCGACGCGGGTATCAATGTGCGGCATGTGTTCACGTAGCGCTGAAAGAGCATTACCCACCAATGGCCCGCCGTAGTAAGCTTTCACAGCCACTAGGCTCACTTTCTCTTCGGCAAAACTCACTACTTGCAGTGCGCCGGGGTATTGGATCAACCGTTCAATATAGCTCGTCACTAGCTCTTCAGGAGCGATGAGGTGATCCACCGGGATCGCGCCTGACTGAAACAAAGTCTCTTTTTCAAGCAGATATTCAGGAGAACGAATACGCGCAATTCGGTTGGGCGTATTAAACAAAGAGAACGCCACCTGGCATGCCGCCATGTTGGTTTCGTCGGTATTAGTGACCGCAACCAGCATGTCCGCGTCCTGTGCGCCCGCTTCACGCAGTACATCAGGGTGGCTGGCGTGGCCATGAATCACCCGCAAATCGTACTTGTCTTGCAGCTCGCGCAAGCGGTCACTATTTTTGTCGACAATGGTGATGTCATTGTTCTCGCCGACCAAGTTTTCGGCCAGTGTGCCACCGACCTGACCTGCACCAAGAATAATGATTTTCATACTCTGTTCTCTTTCTACCTGCCGAATATCGGCCACTGAAAAGGCAGCAATAATGCTGCCAATGTGCGTCGAATTTACGCTTGTTTGGTTAATACTGCGTAGTAAAAACCGTCCATATCTTCTTCTCCGGGGAGTATCTGACGCCCCGGCTGCTCACGATCGGAACCCACTAATTGAGCGTTATGAGTTCGTTCTAAGAAGGCTTTGACCTGCAAGCTGTTTTCTTGTGGAGTGATCGAGCAGGTTGCGTAAACCATAGTGCCACCGACTTTTAATTGCTTCCACATTGCGTCCAGTATTTCGCTTTGTAATTGAGCCAATGCCTCAATATCGCTACCACGACGTAGCCATTTGATGTCTGGATGACGGCGAATAACCCCAGTGGCAGAGCAAGGTGCATCTAATAAAATTCGGTCAAACTGTTCGCCATGCCACCACTCTTCAGGGTAACGAGCATCACCGCAGATCACATCAGCGCGAAGTTGCAGGCGTTCTAAGTTGTCATAGACGCGTTCAAGGCGGGTTGCATCGCTGTCAATCGCAACCACTTCAGTATCGTGTGTGTGCTCCAGGATGTGCGCGGTTTTACCCCCTGGGGCGGCGCAGCAATCTAAAATCAGCTCGCCTGCTTTAGGTTGAAGGTAGTCAATCGCTAACTGCGCAGCGGCATCTTGCACCGATACCCAACCACGATCAAAACCGGGTAAAAGCGTTACATCGCAAGGTGCAGCGAGTTTTATTGCGTCGGCGGCGTGAGAGTGCACGCTGCACTCGATATTTTCGCTAGCTAGTAGTGCAAGATATTCATCACGAGTGTGGTGCTGACGGTTGACGCGCAACCACATTGGCGCTTTTTGATTGTTCGCTTGCACAACCGTTTCCCACTGTTCTGGGTACGCTTGTTGTAACAGTTTAAGTAGCCAACTTGGGTGGCCATATTTGCCTGCGTTGTGGCTAACGGCGATAGCGTCCAGTGCTTCTTGATCGCGCAAGTAGCTGCGCAATACGGCGTTGATTAGCCCACCTAAATTTTCACCGCGCAATGTTTTGGTGCCTTCAACCGTCTCGGCTACTGCGGCGTGAGCGGGAATGCGCATAAAGCTCAATTGGTAGATACCAACTAAAATAAGATGGTGAAAAACCCGCTTTTTCCCTTTCAGTGGGTTGTCCATTAGCTCATTGGCAATTGATTCCAAACGAGGCAAATAACGCAAAGCCCCATAGCAGATCTCTTGCAACAGAGCGTGGTCTCTTGGGCGGATGGTTTTTTGCGCCGCAGGAAGTGCGTGAGAAAGTGAGTGGCCTTTATCAACCACTTGAAACAACACGTTAGCCGCAGCTGCGCGAACATTCATAGAAGTACCGACTTTAAATAAATGAAAATCAATGAGGGCATCTCTGCCCTCGTTAAGGTTTAGCTAAGTTGTGTGCCGACTTCAAACCAGCTTGCGCGCGAATTGAGAATGTCTTGCACTGACATCGCTTTTTTGCCCGGCACCTGCAACTGCTCAAGCACCAGTAAGCCGTTGCCGGTTGCCACATAAATACCCGATTTATTGGCTCGAACAATCGTGCCTGCAGGGTGGTCGCTGGTTTGTGCTTCAACGCGACTTTGCCATACTTTAATGCTGTTCTCTGCCACATCAAAATGGCTCATTGGCCATGGATTGAAAGCGCGCACGCAGCGTTCAATAAAAGCGGCATCCGCTGACCAATCGATTTTGGCTTCTTCTTTGCTAAGTTTTTGTGCGTAGTTAGCCAATGTATCATCTTGTTGAGTGGCAATCGCTTTGCCACTGGCGATATCGGCGATGCATTCTACCAACGCTTGTGGGCCTAACTCGGCCAGTTTGTCATACATAGAAGCGCTGGTGTCTGTTGCCTCAATCGGCAGCTTAGCAATTTTGAGCATATCGCCCGTATCTAGGCCGACATCCATTTGCATGATGGTTACACCCGTTTCACTGTCTCCCGCCCAGATCGAGCGTTGGATCGGTGCGGCACCACGCCACCGTGGCAGAATGGAACCGTGTACGTTAATACAGCCAAGCCTTGGCATATCAAGTACGGCCTTCGGTAGCAGTAATCCGTAGGCGACCACTACCATTAAATCCGCGTTGAGATCGGCGAGCGCTTGCTTGGCTTCGTCGCTCTTAAAGTTCTCTGGTTGATACACAGCAATATTGTGCTCAACGGCCATCTGTTTCACTGGACTGGCGGTCAGTTTTTTACCGCGTCCTGCCGGGCTATCGGGCTTAGTGTACACCGCGATAACCTCATGCTCCGAAGACAACAACGCCGCCAAATGACGGGCGGCGAAGTCCGGAGTACCTGCAAACACAATGCGTAATGATTGGCTCAAGGTAACCTCACTTAAGTTAGTTTTTTTCGTTATAGCGTTTGATTTTCTCTAGCTTATCTCTAATACGCTTACGCTTTAATGGCGAAAGGTAATCCACAAACAGTTTGCCTTGTAAGTGATCAAGCTCGTGTTGAACACAAATGGCTAAAAGGTCATCCGCTTCAAATGAGAATTCGTTGCCATCACGATCTAACGCTTTGACAGTGACTTCTGCTGCGCGAGGAACAAGGGCGCGTGAGCCCGGGACCGACAGACAGCCTTCTTCAATGCCATCTTCACCGCGTTTCTCTAAAATTTCAGGGTTAATCAGAACCATTGGCTGGTCGCGACTCTCTGAAATATCGATCACAACGATGCGTTGGTGAATATCGACTTGCGTTGCGGCAAGGCCGATACCGTCCTCGTCGTACATAGTCTCAATCATGTCATCGACGATTTTTTGGATCTCAGGTGTCACTTTCTCTACCGGTTTTGCCACGGTACGAAGACGATCATCTGGGAATGTTAATACTTGTAATACAGACATATACACTCGAAATATTGAACTGTGCCGAAACAGCTTAAAGCTTGTTGGCTCAATTCTAGACATTTTATGACCCAAATGACAGTATCCAAATGTTAATAATCTGATTCATCCTTACTTATTTCGGCCAAGGAACAGAGGTCATGTCACGATTTATTCGTTATTTAGTGTGTGTGTTTTTACCGTTGTCATTGGTCGTTAATGCGTTGGCGGCGGAGGATATGGCGCTCACCGTCAAAGCAAATGCCCCGCAGACATACACGGTCGTCAAAGGAGATACCTTGTGGGATATTTCTGCGCTCTATCTTGATAACCCGTGGTTGTGGCCACGTTTATGGCAAATTAACCCAGAGATCGATAACCCGCATTTGATTTATCCCGGCGATAAGCTGACCTTAGTCTGGCGTAACGGACAGCCGGTGTTGAGTTTAAAACCTATGGTCAAGTTGAGTCCGAAAGTGCGTGTGCTTGAGAAAAAAGCGGTTCCGACGGTGCAAGAGGGATTAGTGTTGCCGTATCTGTATACGGATCGCTTACTGGATAAGCAAACATTACAAGAAAGCCAGCGTGTGCTCGGTGCCAGCGACGGTAAACAATACCTGACGGCGCAAGATACGCTCTACATAAGCGGGCAACAGACTCACCCCAAATGGGGTATTTATCGTGAAATCGCTGAGTTTTCTCGTCATGATGCTGCCGCGAAAAATAAAACTATGGTTGCTTTGCGTTTGATTGCTTCTGGTGAATTGGTCTCCGCCGATGAGGCTTTTAGCGGGCTAACCATCACCGCACAGCAACAAGAGATAAGAGTCAATGATATTGCCCTACCTGAAGTGGGCGTCGAAACCTTAACGCTTTCAACCACTTTTTTCCCATCGCCATCGCGACTACAAGCTGAAACGCATATCCTCGGATCGTTGGAGGGTAGTGAGTATTCGGCGCAGAATCAGGTAGTTGTGATCGATAAAGGCCTTGCAGATCAACTGCGTCAAGGGACGATGTTTGATTTGATTCAAGCCGGTTCTAAAGTGTCTGGAAAGAAAGGACAGCACCAACAAAACCTTGATGAAACCCTGCAATTACCAAGCAGCTTGGTGGGCAGTTTGATGGTCATTCGACCTTATGAACATTTTAGTTTGGCTTTGATTACCGATAGCCTCGTGCCGATTGGTAAAAGTGTAATCGCGGTTTCGCCGCTCAAACCAGAGCTAACAATCGAGCCAGATGAACAAGCCGATACGGATTCGATGGTTAAGGATGATACTGCAAGCTGATGGAGCAGAACGAATTAGCGGCGTGGCTAGCATTCAGCTTTGTGCCAAAATTGGGTGGCAAGAAACTTTCTCGTCTTGCTAGCGTCGCTTCTCTTGCTCATTTAATTGACTATTCCGAGCGGGAGTTAGCCGCGTTGGGTCTAGTTCAAGATCAAATCCGTTATCTGCGCGAGACAGCTCCTCAAGAAGTTGAAGAATGCCTAAGTTGGCAGCAAGCTAATGAGTCTCATCATATCCTTACTCCATTTTGCGATGGTTATCCTTCTTTACTAAAAGAAATTGCTACCGCACCTCCGGTTTTATTTGTCAAAGGACGAATAACAGCACTCTCTGATCCGCAAATGGCGATCGTCGGCAGTCGTAATGCGAGCCCTGATGGCCAACGAGTTGCTCATCAGTTTGCGCGAGAATTTGTGCAACAGGGCTTACTTGTCACCAGTGGTTTGGCATTAGGTATTGATGGACATGCTCATGACGGTGCGTTGCAAGCGGGTGGTGAGACGATAGCCGTGCTCGGTTCGGGCCTTGAATCTATTTACCCAGCGCGACATAAAAAATTAGCGCAACGGGTGATGGAAAGCGGAGCATTAGTCTCGGAATTTCGTCCCAAAGCCAAACCAAGGCCGGATAACTTTCCGCGGCGAAATCGCATTATCAGTGGGTTAGCGGTTGGTGTTTTAGTGGTGGAAGCGGCGGAGAAAAGTGGCTCGTTGATCACGGCGCGTTATGCGGCTGAGCAAGGGCGAGATGTGTTTGTTATTCCTGGCTCCATTGCTAACCCAAATTGCCACGGTAGTAATCAACTTATTCGTTGTGGGGCGTGCTTGGTGCAAAACAGTGAACAAGTATTATCTGAAATCGGCACCTTAGTAGACTGGTCATTGCGCCAAAAGCAGCCTCAACCTGATTTATTTTCTGTACAGAGCGATCAGCAATTGCCATTTGCTGAACTGTTAGCTAACGTAGGAGTAGAGGCTACGCCTGTTGATATTCTTGCGAGCAGGACCCATATACCTGTCCATGAAGTCATGATGCAGCTTTTAGAACTTGAGCTTTCAGGTCATGTTGTTGCCGTTTCTGGCGGCTATATTCGTAAGGGGAAGGGTTAGCTATGATGATGGATATATTGATGTATCTATTTGAAACCTACGTCCATAGCGATGTAGATTTGCAAGTCGATCAAGATGAGCTCGAAGATGAATTGCTTCGAGCCGGTTTTCACCAGAAAGATATCTATAAGGCCCTGAATTGGTTAGAAGAGCTTGCGGCATTGCAACAAACCGATGCTCATTCAGCGATGGCAACCAGTGCTGCGACTTCGATGCGGATGTACACAGCACAAGAGATGGACAGGCTGGATCTTGAAAGCCGAGGTTTTTTATTGTTCCTTGAACAAGTGAAAGTATTAACTCCTGAAATTCGTGAAATGGTGATTGATCGAGTGATGGGTTTAGAAACCAATGAATTTGAATTGGATGACTTAAAGTGGATCATTTTGATGGTGCTATTTAATGTACCGGGAAATGAAAATGCTTACACGCTTATGGAAGAGCTGCTATACACCAAAGATCAAGGTATTTTGCATTGATTGCAGCCGTTCGTTTAGTTGAGCATTATGAGTCGTAAAACCGAGTCCCCCCTTTTTTCTGCGCATGGACAAGCGCTGCAGCATGAGCCTTGTCCGCAATGTGGTGGCCAATTACAGCTTCGTCGGGGTAAGCATGGGCTGTTTTTAGGCTGTAACCATTATCCCAATTGTGACTATATTAAGCCGCTGCAGCAAAATGATGGTCATATCGTTAAGGAGTTGGGTGTGCCATGCCCAGAGTGTGGCCATGAATTAGTGTTACGCCAAGGTCGTTATGGCATGTTTATCGGGTGTAGTCATTATCCGCATTGCCACCATATCCAAGATACAGATTCCCCTGCAGACAATGTCCCTCAGTCAAAACAGCTTTGCCCTGAATGTTTGAAAGGCCATTTAGTGGAGCGAAAAACGCGCCATGGTAAAACTTTTCATGCTTGCGATAATTACCCTAAATGCAAGTTTGCCGTTAATCAGCAACCTGTTGCCGGTAAATGCGAAAAATGTGGGTTTGGATTATTGATAGAGAAAAAACTCGCCAGTGGTGTCAAGCTGCAATGTGCTGATCGAAAATGTGGTCATATTCAATCCGCCACAGAGTAAAGTGACGGCATATGAAAATGGCACATTGAACGTGCCATTTTTTATCCATATTTATCGTCAATTAGGTTTGTTTTAGAGCGTCGGCTTGATCGCTTGAACAAAATGGTGCAAGGCTGGATACGTTGTCGCATCAAGTACTTCAGCCAAGCGACAGAGCGTTCGTTGCAACTGCGCGTTGTAATCTGCACTGACATTAATATGGCCCATTTTGCGCCCAGCACGTTTCTCTTTGCCATACCAATGAATGTGGCAGCCTTCAATCGCCATCACGGCTTCTGGTAAATTGTCCTCACCCAAAATATTAATCATCGCGGTTGGGCGAAGTAACTTCGTGCTGCCTAAAGGTAAGCCACATACTGCGCGAAGGTGATTCTCAAATTGACAGGTTTCTGCGCCTTGCTGTGTCCAGTGACCAGAGTTATGGACTCGTGGTGCAATTTCATTCACCAACAATGTTCCCTGCACATCAAAAAACTCGAGCGCTAGCACACCGACATAATTGAGACGAGCGGCAACCGAGGTAAACATCGACAGTGCTTGCTCTTGCAAGGCTGGGTCATCTATCGCCGTTGATAAACTCAGTACACCGTTAATGTGCACATTTTCTGCCAGCGGGTAAACCGCGATGCTGCCATCTTTGGCACGCGCGCCGACTAAGGAGACTTCACGATCAAAGGGGACAAACTGCTCTGCCACTATCGCTTGAGTCGGAGTGGCTTGGATACAGGCTTCCATCTCTGGCCAAATGAGCTCTGCTTGTGAAGCTTCTTTTAAACGCCATTGCCCCTTTCCGTCATAGCCACCCAGTGCACTTTTTAGAACCATAGGCAGGCCGATATTAGTTATCGCGGCATCTAAATCTTCACGAGTATTAATCACAAAGTATTGGGCATTTTTTGCGTTGGCTTCATCGAGTAGCGCTTTTTCAAGACGGCGATCGCCTCCGGCTTTAATGGCTTCGACGCTAGGAAGAAACTTACCACTTTGCTCACAAACGGTGAGAATTTCATGGGGAATATGCTCAAATTCAGCAGTAATGACATCCGCTTGTTTGATCGCATTGTCTAAACCATGACCAGTGATGTGTAATGTCAAAGGATGGACGATGTTACCGCTGCCCACATCAAAAGCGGAGATTTGAATGTTCAGAGGAGCGCCAGCCAGCGCCATCATGCGTGCCAGTTGCCCAGCGCCCAAGACTAAAACGTGCATAGTATCAATCCTCTGCAGGGTTAGGGTGGCTCAACACCGCTTCAGTTTGTGCTAAACGAAATGCTTCCACTTTTGCCATGACGGCCTCATCACTGGTGCCGATGATTTGCGCGGCAAGCAACCCAGCATTGGCCGCGCCTGCTTCTCCAATAGCTAAGGTGCCTACCGCAATCCCTTTTGGCATTTGCACAATCGAGAGTAAAGAGTCCATCCCTTTGAGTGCCTTTGACTGAACGGGAACGCCAAGTACCGGCAAGCTAGTAAACGCTGCCGTCATGCCCGGCAGGTGTGCGGCTCCGCCTGCGCCAGCTATGATGACTTTAAGGCCGCGTTCTCTTGCGCTGGTGGCGTAATCGGCAAGAAGTTGAGGTGTACGGTGAGCAGAGACAACTTTGGTTTCGTATGCCACACCAAATTGATCCAACATGTCAGCAGCTAGCTTCATTGTGGGCCAATCGGATTTTGAACCCATGATAATTCCGACTTTCATCTCAAACTCCTTAATACTTCTAAAAATGGGGTGAGCGGGATAATTTGCGCGCATTATACGAGTATTTTTTCCTTAGGAAAACGTTTGCGTCAGCTTAATTGTGCAATTGATACATTTTATAAACAAATAGCTTTAGCCAGTTTTCAACGAAGTTTGTACACTTAGCCACACTGTATTAAAGAAACCGATGGACAGTTTTTGTGAATAACTTTGAACACACTTTGCAGGCTCTACGTGACGGTGAAGTAATTGCCTACCCAACGGAAGGCGTGTTTGGGGTTGGGTGTGACCCAGATAACCCGCAAGCCATTCAGAAGCTCTTAGCGCTCAAGCAGCGTCCTGTGGAAAAGGGGTTGATTTTAATTGCGGCCTCTTACGAACAATTGCTTCCTTATATTGATGAGAGCCAGTTGACATCAGAGCAGCTCGCACGAGTACATGCCACCTGGCCTGGCCCTGTGACATGGATAATGCCGACCAGTGATAAAGTCTCTACGTGGGTGAGTGGGCAATTTGATTCGATAGCCGTACGTGTGACAGATCATCCTTTAGTGCAAAAGCTATGCAATGCGTTTGGAAAACCATTAACCTCGACCAGTGCGAATTTAAGTGGTCTTGCACCTTGCCTGACAACGGAAGAAGTTGAATCGCAACTGGGTGAGCAACTGGTTGCGATTTTAGATGGTCAAACCGGTGGTCGAAATAAGCCCAGTGAAATTCGTGACGCGAAAACCTCACAAGTATTAAGACAGGGTTAATCCTGCTAAGGAAGTAAGCGATGCCAACCATTGATAAGCAAGCCGTCAAACAATTTTTGCTTGAGCTGCAAGACTCCATTTGCCAGCAACTTGAACAAGCGGATGGCCAAGCACTGTTTGAAGAAGATGCATGGCATCGCGAACCGAGTGAGCGTTTGGGAGGCGGTGGGCGAACTCGAGTGATGAAAGAAGGCCGTGTTTTTGAACAAGGCGGCGTGAATTTCTCGCATGTGCAAGGGCAGCAAATGCCCGCTTCAGCGACCGCGCATCGCCCTGAATTAGCTGGACGTCATTTTGAAGCGATGGGGGTATCTTTGGTGATGCATCCAAACAATCCCTATGTTCCGACTTCTCATGCCAATGTTCGTTTCTTCATCGCTGAAAAAGAAGGCGAAGATCCTATCTGGTGGTTTGGCGGAGGATTTGACTTAACGCCTTTCTATCCGTTTGAAGAAGATGCTCAATCATGGCATGCCACAGCGAAAGCACTGTGTGTTCCTTTTGGTGAAAAAGTGTATGCCGAACATAAATCGTGGTGCGATGAGTATTTCTTCCTCCCTCATCGCAATGAAACGCGCGGTATTGGTGGCCTATTTTTCGATGATTTAAACGCTTGGGGATTTGAGCGCTGTTTTGCTTATATGCAAGCTGTCGGTAAAGGATACACCGCTGCGTATTTGCCGATTGTTGAACGTCGCCAAGCGATGGAGTACGGTGACAGAGAGCGCCAGTTTCAACTTTATCGCCGTGGTCGCTATGTAGAGTTCAACTTAGTGTATGATCGCGGCACATTGTTTGGTTTGCAAAGTGGCGGTCGAACGGAATCGATTTTAATGTCGATGCCGCCATTAGCTCGTTGGCAATATCGTTATCAAGCGGAAGAGGGCAGCGCAGAGGCGAAATTAAACACCTTCTTGCTGCCGAGGGAGTGGTGACAGCGGTACATTTTCAATGATAGGGGCGCCGAGGTGGCCCTGTTAATTATCGAGAGGCAAGGATATGGCTCAGCACATTGATCAATATGCAGTATTTGGTAATCCGATTGGGCACAGTAAGTCGCCGATGATCCACACACTTTTTGCACGGCAAACCAGTCAGGAAATGCACTATACCGCTCAACTCGCGGCTCTAGATGGCTTTAAACAAGCGGCTGAAACCTTTTTTGCCTCCGGTGGCCGAGGGTGCAACATTACCGTGCCTTTTAAAGAAGAAGCGTATCAGTTTGCGGATCGATTAACCGAGCGAGCTCAACTTGCAGGCGCGGTCAATACACTGAAAAAATTAGATGATGGCGAAATTATTGGTGATAACACTGATGGAGAAGGGCTGGTTCAAGATTTGCTTCAGTACCAAGTGCCACTACGAGACGCTTCTATTTTAGTGATTGGTGCTGGCGGCGCGGCGCGCGGCGTGATTAAGCCCTTACTCGATCAGCACCCTACAAGTATCGTGATTACCAACCGCACCTTTGCAAAAGCCGAGCAGCTCGCCACGCTTTTTAGTCCCTTTGGCGCGGTAAAAGCAATCGCGTTGGAAGAGATTAATCAACATTTTGACCTCATCATTAACTCGACCTCGGCCAGCTTGGATGGTGAATTGCCAAACATCGCTCCGACGATCTTCAGTAAGAGCAGTGTGGCCTATGACATGATGTATGGCAAAGGATTAACAACATTCAATCAGTGGGCATTAAGTCATCATTGCGCTCATGCCTATGATGGTTTGGGGATGTTGGTTGGGCAAGCTGCGGAGAGCTTTATGCTATGGCGCGGACTCAGGCCGGGTTATCGACAAATATTGAGAGAACTGAGAAAAAATCTAGAAGGCTAATCATGAACCAAGCGATTTTATTTCCTGACCGACAAACGTGGCACTCGGCAAGCCAAAGCGTACTTTTTCCTGCTCAACACGCGGGAGCTCTGCTCGAGTGTACGGTACACAAGTCAGTACTGAGCCATCTGTCTGGTGAAATGATTACTAACGGTGAGCAAGCTATTCAAGTTTTTGAACAATGGCGATTTGACCTTGAAGAGCTTGCTGAAAGCTTGATTGAAGATGAAGCGTTCAATTTAGATGGACAAATAGAGATTAAAGCTTAGTTAATGGCTTTCTTTGACACTCGTAAGATAGTCATTTTTGTTCTGCACATAGTTGTCGGAAGATTTAAGCAAAAAAGCTCGCTCTTTATCTGTTAGCGGGCGGATCTGTTTCACTGGGGACCCTACATAAAGATAGCCGCTGGACAATACCTTGTTTGGTGGCACTAAACTGCCAGCTCCAACCATCACCTCCGATTCAACGACTACGCCATCGAGCACAATTGCTCCCATGCCAATTAAGACTCGATCATGGATTACGCAACCATGCAGCATCACTTTATGGCCAATTGTGACGTCATCGCCAATAATAAGTGGAAAACCATCCGGGTTTTCGGTGTTTTTATGAGTCACGTGCAGTACGCTGCCATCTTGAATGTTGCTACGTTGGCCAATGTGAATATGGTTTACATCGCCTCTGGCTGCAACCAATGGCCATATGCTGGAATCATCGCCTAAAACAATATCGCCAACCAACACCGAGCTACTATCTATATAGACGCGCTGTCCGATTTGTGGGGATATTCCTTTATAACTACGAATTGATGACATGCTCGTCTCCTTTAATAACTGACGCCATAAGATAAATTAAACAGAAATAGCG
>NZ_NDIM01000062.1:0-3238 GCF_002241375.1 Vibrio sp. V19_P1S1T109
GCTTTACAGTATCGTCGAGACAGCGAAAGCCAACGGCCTTATCCTTTACGACTACATGGTCAAGTGCATGAAAGAGATAGCGAAATCTGAGCCTGATATCGATGCGCTCCTACCTTGGAACTTCAAACATTAATAATATCGCCCCGTGGGATCATGGGGCGGATACATAAAATCAAACCTCCCACCACAAGGAGATTTGATATGACCAAACGACGCACCGACCAAGAATGGAAAACCCAGTTCGAACGCTATGAATCCAGTCATTTTTATCAATTAGGCAAATTACGTCCCGAAGTGTGTTAGAAAAGGCAGCGTACCGATTAGAGAACGCTGCCTTTTAGTATGATACTTTAATGCTTAGTATGAATCTTTATTACTTAGTATGATACTTTATTCTACTCACACAATATGCGCTCTCACCACCTTGTATCACTCAACCGTTACGGCTTTGGCCAGATTACGAGGTTGGTCGACATCCGTACCTTTGATTAAAGCAACATAATAAGAAAGAAGCTGCATTGGAATGGTGTAGTAGATCGGCGCGGTAATTTCACTCACGTGTGGCATGGTGATGATTTTCATTGTTTCATCAGCCGCAAAGCCAGCGTCTTGATCGGCAAACACATACAGCAAACCGCCACGAGCACGTACTTCTTCAATGTTCGATTTTAGCTTCTCTAACAGCTCGTTATTTGGCGCAACTACGACAACGGGCATATCAGCGTCAATCAGTGCTAATGGGCCGTGCTTTAATTCGCCCGCTGCGTATGCTTCAGCATGAATGTAAGAGATTTCCTTCAGCTTTAATGATGCTTCAAGCGCGATAGGGTAAAACTCACCACGACCTAGGAATAGAGTGTGGTGTTTATCTGCGAAATCTTCAGCCAGTGCTTCAATCTGCTTTTCATAGGCAAGGGCGGCATTAATTTGTGCAGGCAGTGCATGCAGTGCTTCAACAATTTCCGCCTCTTTTTCTTTATTAATGCACTGCTTTTGTTTACCAAGAGCGGTCACTAACATTAACAAGGTTGCAAGCTGAGTAGTGAAGGCTTTGGTTGATGCCACACCAATCTCTGTTCCAGCGCGAGTCATGAATGCAAAGTCAGATTCACGAACCAGCGAAGAACCCGCTACGTTACAAATAGTCATCGCGGCCATGTAGCCTTTTTCTTTCGCCAAGCGCAAAGCGGCTAAGGTATCTGCCGTTTCACCGGATTGAGAAAGCGTAATCAACAAGCTATTTGGACGAGTCACAAATTTGCGATAGCGAAATTCAGAGGCAATTTCCACATCGCAACTCACGCCTGCCAATGCTTCAAACCAATAACGCGCTGTCATGCCTGCGTTGTACGACGTTCCGCAAGCGACGATTTGTACATGTTCCACTTGGCTAAGAATTTCGGCAGCGTTCACGCCAATGCTTTCTGTCACTACGCTGTCTTTGGTGATGCGGCCTTCCATGGTGTTAATCAATGCCGTTGGCTGTTCAAAGATCTCTTTTTGCATGAAATGACGATATTTACCTTTATCGCCAGCGTCGTGCTCTGCGTTAGATTCGCTAATTTCACGCGTCACCTGTTCGCCGTTTGCAGCAAAAACCGTCACATCGCGGCGCGTAACTTCCGCGACATCACCCTCTTCAAGATACATAAAGCGGCGTGTAACATTCAGCAAAGCTAATTGGTCTGAAGCTAAGAAATTCTCACCAACACCGAAACCGATCACGATCGGGCTACCAGAGCGAGCAACCACAACACGGCTTGGATCTTTGCGATCAAGTACCACAGTACCGTAAGCACCCTCGAGTTGTTTAACGGTTTTTTGCACCGCTTCAAGCAGTGAACTGGCCGTGCGCAGTTCCCACTCAACAAGGTGAGCAATCACTTCGGTATCGGTTTGCGATTCAAAAAGGTAGCCGCGTTCACGCAAAACATCACGTAGCGTTTCATGGTTTTCGATAATGCCGTTATGCACAACCGCAATATCGCCCGACATGTGTGGGTGAGCATTAATTTCGGAAGGTTCACCGTGTGTCGCCCAGCGTGTGTGCGCAATGCCTGTACCTCCGGCAACATGTTGCTTTTCGACTGCATCGGCTAGCTCTTGCACTTTGCCTAAACGACGAACGCGCGTTAATTGGCTCGCACTATCCACCACAGCAACACCGGCTGAATCATAACCGCGGTATTCCAAGCGGCGTAGTCCTTCCACTAAAATTTCAGCCACATCTCGTTGTGCTACTGCACCGACGATTCCACACATAAGGTTTTTACTCCATTTTAGATTTATGCTTCATCCCTAAAGCCGCAAGCGAAGGCCTTTATTTAGGAATGGTTGAATAGGGGTTAATTAAGCTCGGATCACTCGCACTTGGTGCGATTCAATCAATGCGGCATCTTGAACGGTTAGATCGTTATCGGTCACTAACACGTCGATATGCTCCCAAGCGAGCTCAAGGTTGGGAATTTTTCGGCCAACTTTGTCTGATTCGATCATCACGATCACTTCTCGTGAGACTTCGGCCATCACTTTGCTCAGGCCAATCAGTTCATTGAAGGTGGTGGTGCCACGTTCAAGATCAATACCGTCAGCGCCAATAAACAGTTGGTCAAAATCGTAAGAACGCAGTACCGATTCAGCCACTTTGCCCTGAAAGGACTCGGAATGGGTATCCCAAGTACCGCCCGTCATTAATAGTGTCGGTTCACTTTCTAGTTCATTAAGGGCATTCGCTACGTGCAATGAGTTGGTCATCACAACCAAACCGCGTTTATCATTCAGTTGCTGAATTAATGCTGCCGTAGTACTACCACAGTCAATAACGATGCGATTGTGGTCTCGAATTAACTTAGCCGCCGCCTTAGCCAGCTTTATCTTTCGATTCGAAACTTTAGGATTAAACTCATCATTGACCACCTCTTTAGGCAGTGCAATCGCACCACCGTAACGGCGTAAGAGTTGACCGTTTTTCTCTAAAGAGGCCAAATCCTTTCTAATCGTCACCTCTGAGGTTTCAAACTGAGCAGAGAGTGCATCAACACTGACCTCACCCTGTTCATTCACAAGGTTAGCGATGGTGTGTCTTCTCAGTTGTGTATTTCGTTTCGACATTTATACTTTTCTTCAAGATTACGAATCGAAAGCAATATTAATCGAATCGAAACTTTATTGTCTATTTATTTCGATCTAAAAAATTAATAATTCACGCTAAAACCTTGTCCTAAGACAATTCTTAGGC
>NZ_NDIM01000345.1:0-3230 GCF_002241375.1 Vibrio sp. V19_P1S1T109
CAGTTATTAAGTACCTCGAAACGTAGTGCTAACAAAGCATTTAAGACGGATTCCCAACGCTCGGCATTTTTAGTTTACTTTGAATTTAGTGTTTACGGTACAATACTTTAAGTGCAGTGGTCTGCGTTGCTCACCACTTAATGCGGCGTTAGTTTTTTCAAGTCAAATCAATAAAAATACAGTTGGTCGGCAAAATGAAAAATAAAAATGGTTATATAGGCGTCAATGGCTCGGAGATTTATTACGAACTTTTCGGCAATCCTGAGGGTGAACCATTATTGATGCTTCATGGCGGCCTTGGTTCGCTGAATGAGTTAAGTCCCATTCACAAATATGTGTCTACAGACTATCAGTTGATAAGCATAGATTTTCGTGGTCACGGAAAATCACTCTTAGGTGAACTCCCGCTTAATTACATGCAGTATCAACAAGATGTCCAGCATGTTCTTAGTTATTTGGGTATTGAGAAATACTCAATTTTTGGTTTCAGTGACGGCGGCATCGTGGGTTATCGGTTGGCAGCAAAAGAGCCAGAAAGAGTGTCTTGTTTGGTTACACTGGGTTCGCAGTGGCGATTGGAGGCAGATGACCCATCAATGGAATTGCTAAGTGGTTTGACGGCTGAATTTTGGGTATCAAGGTTTGCAGATGATGTCGCATTTTATGAGTTATCAAATCCTAAACCAGATTTTCCTAAGCTTGTAGACATGGTAAAAGCCGTCTGGCTGGATACAACAGAATCTGGTTATCCAGACGAGTTAGTTGAAAAAATTCGTTGCCCGACGTTAGTAATGCGAGGTGATAATGACTTCTTGTTTTCGTTGGATGAGGCGGTGGCTTTAAAGTCGAAAATTGCAGGTTGTAGTTTTGCTAATATCCCATTGACAGCACATTCATCACATCAAGAATCACCAGAACTCGTGGGTGAAATACTAAAGCAGTTCTTGTCGCAGCACAAAAACTAACAAACGCCTCAAGAGGGACTGTCAACGCGTGGCGTTTCCAGTCCCAATGAGCCGAAGTGGTTACGGCTGTTGTGTTTGAGTTTAGTGGTAATGCGTTGCCAGCCCCTTAGGCGGGCGTTATGTTTAATCACGTAAAATCAGTAGCTTGTGTCTTTTCTTTACTCCATAAGTCATTCTGTTTTGGTCTTTTAGCAAGTTGGCATCGTTTGACGTTGTTTTTCGAACATTTTCCTCAATTTTTAAGTTAGAACGTCAGCTTTTGTGTTTTCTGTTTTCAAAGTTCAATTTAGTCAACCTTATGATTTAATTAAATTTTTAGCTTCTGGTTTTGATTGCAAAAGTAAGTCGGGTTAAACTTCAGCATAGTTGAACGTAAGGTATTGAATCTTAAACATAACAAACAGTTCAAGAGGGATTCACAACGCGTGGCATTTTTACTATGCGTTATTTTTAGTGTTTAAGGCGGTATGCAGCGGCTTCGGTATTGCGTTGTTCACCCCTTAACTGGGCGTTATGCTTAATCTCACAAAATCAATCGGTTGTGGCCTTTTCTCTGTTCCTTCAGCCATTCGTTCTTGTTTGTCGGCAATGATTAAAAGCTGTCGCTGTTTTGAAATGAATTGATGCTGTGAGTTTCGAGCTGTTGCCTCATTTTAGTTTTGAGCCAGTTCGTGTTGAGTTTCTTTTTCTCAAGTCGCTTTGAGTGATTTGGCTCCTTGGCTTATCGGCCAAAAGCGTATCGGCAATTTACTATTGTTTTGCGCTGCCTAATGAAAAGGCAATTTCGTTGGCGCTGTTGGTTCAGCGTTGTTGCCTCATTTGAGTTTCATGCCAGTTTGCTGTGAGTCTGGTTGGTCGGGTTTTCGTTAAAAAGGCATTTTGTTCTATTGATCGTGGTGAATTTATCTCAGTTTTTGTTCAATTCATGGTTTCGATCAGGTTAACGAATTTTGGTGCTTGGGTTGGTTTGAAAGTGTGAGTTATTCTAATGGTTGCTCAAACCTAAGTGTTTGAAGTTTAAGCATAACAAACGGTTCAAGAGGGACAGCCAACGCGTGGCATTTTTATTATGCGTTGTTTTTTGTGGTTACGGTGTTATGCGTAAGCTTGGTTGTGGCGTTGGCTGCCCCTTAACCGGGCGTTAAATTACAAGGATAGTTCAGTGGAAATAAAGGAAATTAATTCAACCTCTAGCGTCTCAGTTCAGTTAAATTCATTGCTTATAGATTGTGTTGAGAGTGGTGCTTCAGTCGGTTTTTTAACTCCGATCGACAGAGAAGAAATCGAGTCATACTGGAGTGGGGTAGAATCGGATTTAAAGTCAGGAAACCGTCGTTTATTTATTGCTCAAGATGAAAATGCCATCATCGGTACAGTTCAACTTTCTCTATGCTCTAAAGCAAATGGTTTACATCGAGGGGAAGTTGAAAAATTGATGGTTAAAACAAGTGCTCGTGGCCAAGGTGTCAGTAAGAAATTAATGTCACTGATGGAAAAAACGGCATTAGAGCTTAGTTTGCAGTTACTCGTTTTGGATACTCGCTTAGGTGATGTGGCCTCTTTACTATATCGTTCGATTGGCTACATCGAAGCTGGTCAAATTCCAGAGTTTGCGCGTAGTTCTAGCGGAAAGTTAGAAGCAACAGTTTACTTCTACAAGCAATTGTAATTTAACAAACGGCTCAAGAGGGATTGCCAACGCGTGGCGGTTTTAGTGCAAAATTGAAGTTCAGTGTTTACAGTGTGTTTTTTGAGTTCGGCGGTGCGTTGTCAACCCCTTAGCCGGGCGTTATGCAGTTCTACAGGTTCAACGGAAACTAAAAAACGTCAGCCCAATGTATTTGAACTGACGGAGCTTTACTCTTTTTGTCTATAAGGTGTTTATTCTGCGGCTTTTACTCTGATTTTGCTTTTAGCTACGTCAGAAAGGTTTAGGCTAGAAATTGCAGCATTAGCTTCGTTTTCGTTTGGCATTTCGACAAAAGCAAAGCCTTTTGATTGACCCGTTACTTGGTCTAAAACAAGCGTACATTCGGCTACGGAGCCATGAGCTGAGAATAAAACACGAAGTTCTTGTTCAGTTGTAGAGCGAGATAGATTGCGAACTAAAAGTTTCATAATGAACCAATTGGTAGTAAATGACAGTGCGAATTGTGGCAGCTAAAGATAAGTTTGGCTAAGCAATTCGTTCTCTATACTGAGTATTGGTTAAAAAACTGCATAACAAACGGCTCAAGAGGGATTGCCAACGCGTGGCGACTTTAG
>NZ_NDIM01000369.1:0-3230 GCF_002241375.1 Vibrio sp. V19_P1S1T109
GTCGAATACGGTTCTCTATTTCAGCTTCGGCGATTCAGATTAAGTTGATGACGATGGATAAAAACACGGAAGGCACCATGGCCTTCCGTTATCTAGTTAACTCACAAAGTAACCATGCAGGCTACTTACTGACACTGATCATTTCGTTGAAGTACTCGACTTGCTGTTCCATGCTCAGACTTTGATTATTTGAACCCAACGCCCAGATAAAGAAACCACCGTAACCATTCTCTTTTTGCCACTTGGCACGGTTGAGGTTGTTTTCACGGCTCTCCACAAAATTGCCGTTTGGCCCCCACTGGCTATTGATCGTATTGCCCAAAACAATTTTCGACTTGTCTCCAATGTATTGAGCGTAATTGGCCATCGCGACATCGTAGAGGAAGTTTTGGCCGGCGTCATAGGTCATGACGTTGAAGAAATCGAAATCGTTCTTGGTTGCTTGTAACAGATCGATCACTTCACCATGGTGAGACGAGCGACCTGATGGCTCAACGTAAGAACAATTTTCAAACACACTTGAATCCATGCATGCCACAGGATCAGCACCGACATGGTATGTGGTCAGCGACAACACTTTATTGTCTCCCACTTTTTGGCGTATCAGTTTAATCAATGCGGTTAGGTCTTGGTTCTCTTTATCGGTAATGCGCGCTGCTTTCTCGAAGTCGAAGTCAAGACCATCGATTTGCACATAACCCGCTAATTGGTACTTGCTGTAATCACATTGGCCATCACCCCCCGTCGCAAGGCAGTCACCCACCACCTCTTCTGGTTTTAGGTTCTTCTTATAGACAGGGAAGGGTTTGTTGACCAATTCAACGAGGCCATTGGCCACCGCCTCCCGATTTACATCGCTACCAATCGCAGACCAAATACTTTCATAAGTTTGACCACCAAACGCGACCATCATGGTGACATTGCTATTATCGTGTTTTAAGGTTGACCAGGCTAAGTACTGAGATGGCATCCAATCTGGGTTGTAACTTGGTGGGGTTACCATGTCATCAGAAATCGTAATGTTGCCGCTAGCATCCCATTTACCGAACGATAATAAATAACCGTCACCTTCAGAATTAAACAGTTTTTCATAATCGTTTAATCCCCAAGAAGTGAGATAACTAATGGCACGGTCTGGGTTATCGGCAAGGCCACCACCACCGGTACTCTCTTTCACTGTAATATTGGATGGGGCCGACATTTGCTCTTGATTGGCACTGTTGAGCGCCTTTGCGTAAATAGCGTAGTTACCTGCTTGCGCTCCAATCCACTCATATTCATAAGGTGCTTCGGTGTCTTGATTCAGTACCTTGCCGTTGGCAATAAACGTCACGGACGTCACCTCGCCTTCATAGCTCTTAGCATCCGCTTTGATTGAGATCGCTCGGCCTTCAAAGAAGCTTGAACCGTCTACAGGGGAAGAGAGTGACACCAGCAGATCTTTATCAGTAATGGCAATCGAAATCGGTGCAGTTTGAGCACTTGCGCCTTGATCGTCATACGCGGCAACCGTAAGTGTGTATTGTCCTTCAACTTGAGCAGGCACAGTGATGGTATAAAGATCGCCCGAAGAAGAGGTGGATGTTGCAACGACTTCGCCATTCAATTGAACATCGACACGCGCCACTTGGGTATCGTCGGTCGCCTCAACGACCACCTCAAATGGCTGATTGGGTGCTATTTTTTGTCCATTTTCTGGCGATTGAACATGCACTTCAGGAACAGGGTTAGGATCGCACTCACCAACGTCATTCCATGCATCTTTCCATGCATCTGGATAATTTGGATGCCCAGTACCCGGTGTCCATACTGGGTTACCACACCAACCTGCGATTTTACATGAGTAGATATGGCCAATATTGGTTACCTCATCTCCCACTTGATAGCTCACGCCATCTTGGTACTGAGCAACGTCACCGCAACTACCACTCACATCAGTAACCGTAATCGTCAGATTTTTTTGTGTTACATGCCGTTCATCATCTTGCGCTTCAACACGTAATGCAGCGCTTCCGGCCGTTTGAGGGGTCCAGTCACAAGAGAACACTTGCTCTGTTTTGGCATCGATACTGCAAACTTCGGTGTCATTAGCAAAAAATTTAACGGTAGCCAGATCATTATCAGCATCGGTCACTTCAGCAGAGATCGTCAGACTTGTGCCTTGTGGGTGGGATGATCCCGCTTCTGGGGAAATGAACTCAACGACCGGAGGGTTAGGCGCCGTCGATTCTGACTCGACAGAAACAGGCACGCTTTGCTCAGAGAGCTTATCGCCTTCCTCATTGAACGCGATAACTGAAATGGAAGCGGCTCCTATTTCTTTCGGTTGCCACACTTGCTGATACTCGGTGACACCTTGCTTCAATGGTTGTTGAGCAATTTTGTCTTGGTTAGCCCAAAACTCAAGCTTACCGGCACTCTCACCATCAATACGAGCCATAATGCTAACGTCTGTGCCCGTGTATACCACTGAATTTGGCGCTGGAGAGAGAATATCTAGCGAAAAATCGGGCGGTGGTGTGATGCCCCCTTCCATTTTCACAATAACAGAATCTTCAAAAGCACTCAGGTTTTCCAATGAACCAGCAAAAGCGATCGTCAAGGAGAGTGCTTCTGAGGCATTCAGAACGCTGTCAACCCAAGCACCTTCAGGGAATTTAAGCGCCACTGAATGGAGAATACCGCCCGCTTGAGCGGTATGAGATAGACTCCACGTAGGATGGGATAGCGCCGATGATTGCCAACCTATATCGTTAATCGCAACGGGTAATACAAATTCGATTACCGCATCGCGCATATCCGCTGACTCTGCTCCTGTATTTTTAATCGCTAAGGTGTAAGTGCTCCACCACTGCCCCTCTGACTCAGCTACCGCATCCGCGCTAAACTCAACAGCAATAGCCTGAGATATTGGGTTTAGCAATAGACCCGAAAAAAGCATGGTTAGGCCTAAGACCCGGTAATAGTTTTTGTCGGCAATTGAGACTGACGTGTTTTTTTGATTAAACATTATTTTATACCCTCATATTAAATTTATAATATTCAGTATATTTATTAGCACCACCGTTAATAATTAACATCAACAATTTTCGCTTAAAATAACTTTTGGAATGACAATCAATATTTATTTAAAATCTAAATAATCGGCATGAATGCATTAAATTATATTGATTACATTTTAAGATAAATTAAAGACATGAAAAAACCTGATTTTTTATTCTAATTAAATG
>NZ_NDIM01000165.1:0-3228 GCF_002241375.1 Vibrio sp. V19_P1S1T109
ATATTACCTATGTTTAAATAAGTGACATTAATCCAAGAAAAATATAACAAAGTGATAGGTTTCATCATAAAAATGAGCCCCCAATAGGAGGCTCATTTTATTTTGAGATTGCAGAGGTAGTACTGGGTAATATCTTAACGCTCAGTCGTTTGTCTGCTTGTAAATATTGATTAGCAACATGACGCAGATCATTCGTGCTCACTTGATTGATGGCGTGACGAACCTCCTGCCAACGACGATAGCGATGCGGATAAGTTTGAGTTAACGATGCGACATCAAGCCAAAATACATTCTTTTCTGGCAGACTATCTAACCATTGTAGAAGCGGTTGTTTCGCTCGTTGCAACATATCAGCATCGATGCCATGATCAGCTTTCACTCGAGACAATACCGCATCAAAACTCTCTTCCACTAATTTAAGTTGCGTTGTGTCTGTCACACTGAACAGCCCCAAATAACCAAATCCTGTGGGAAGAAAATCATTGCTGCTAAATGGGTAAGGTGAGTAACTCGCGCCAGCCTTTTCTCTCACTTCTTCCGTCAACAAAATACGGAGAACCTCTTCAAGCAGCATCAGTTTTGCGTAGTGTTCGGCATTCACCTTATCGGTCGTTGGCCACAGCCAAGCCAGTGCCGCGGCATTGGCTGAACCTTGATGCTCAACAATATGTGAAGCAGGTAATGGTGGAAACTCAACGCGCTCAACTTGCAGCTCTTTTTCTGGATGACGCGGCAAAGCGCCCAGTGTTTTAGCAACCGATTGAATCGTTTTCTCTTCGTCAAGATCACCCACAATAGCAATTTCTAAAAGGCCTTTATCTACCGCCGAGGCAAACACTGGAACTAATTCTGAAAAATGACGCTTTAACAGTTCCTCGTCATGGCTACGAAATCGTGGGTCGTCAGGGTGCAATAATTCAGGTAACACCGTCCAAAATGCCTCTTCTGGCGTCGTGTTCTGGCTGTTACTCGCTGCCTGTACTCGTTGACGAAATTGGTTCATCCCCTCTTCTCGCCAGCCTGGGCTCGTTAAAAATGCCGTTTGCAGTGCTAACTGTTGGTCAAGCGACGCTTGATTGGTGAAATCCTGACTCGCAAAACCAAGCGTTCCCACACTAAACCCCGTCGTCACATTGACAGCAGAAAAGAGATGAATTAGCTGCTGCAACGAATGTTGCTCTAACCCACCCGCAACAAAGCCATCATTAAACAGTGCCTGAATGCCTTCTTTTCTAGGTAACGGATATTCGCCAAAACCTAATGAAAGATTGAGGTAGATGATGTTTTTCTCTAACTCGGTTGGCTTGATGTTGAGCTTAACGCCATTGGCAAATTTCAACATCCGAATCCCCGTTTCGGGATCTCGCTTGTCGTGAACGAGCGTGCCCGCCTCACCAAATTCACGGTAGGCAAATGCCTCGACCGATGATATTTGATAAGGCTCTACTGGCTGCTTTTGGCTTTGTTCATATACATCGAGTAGCGTTTGATTGATTTTTTCAACCTTGTATGGCCCAGAAAGATAAATCCACGGCTTACCTTGCCAACGTTCTGTAAGCAGGTCGTGTAATCGAGCTGCGGTGATTTGAGGTTGATAAGCTTCAAAAAGAGCAAGCTCAAACGTCGGTTCAGTTGGGACAAATTGCTGAGTGTCACTTGCCACTAGGCGTTGCGCAATCGAAAAACTATGCAAGGTATCGCTACTTGCTGCTCTTTGCTGATAATCAGCATGCATTGCCTTGATCGCTTGATCAATTTCGCTCTGATTAAAGCCATATCGAATCGCTTGTCGCACCGTCTGTTCAAGTAATGTCAGCCCATGCCGCCACTGCTCGGGCAAGGTTACCAATGACAATTCCATCCGTGATGCGATGCCGAAATCTTGTTCAATATTCACAAAAGCATTCGCTATCCCCTCTTGGTCTATCAGATGGGGAAGTAACCGTTGGTAGAGTAAGTTCGACAATATTGATTCAAGGATCATTTCATGGCGACTTTCAACGCTATCTGCTTGTCGCTCTTGTGGTGCAATCACACCAAGCGAAATTTGGGTCGGCAAGCGAGCATCAAAGAAAACATCGGCTTGCAAGTGCGTCCTTACTGCAGGCAACATCAAATGGTCAGCCCGTAGCGGTACCGCATCCCGGTGAGGTACCCAGTTAGAAAAAAGTCGTTTGATCTGCTCTTCGGCCTGAGCAACATCAAGGTCTCCCACCACAATGATCGTGGTACGTTCTGGCGTATAAAAGCGTTGATAGAGTGAACGTAACTGCTCTGAGCTAGCATGTTTTACTACATCGAGATCACCAATTGGCAAACGTTTTGACAAAGAGCTCCTCGGATATAAGAAGCTCAGCTGTTGACGATAATTCTCAACATCAGCGGAATTTCTCTCTTTCCATTCCGCCACAACAACCGGTTTTTCTTGCTCCAACGCCTTTGGCTCAAGCTTAAGGCGATCCGCAATCTCTCTCATAAGCCACAAACCAGTTGCTACTTTTTGTGAGTCTCCTTGAGCAATATTGAACTCATACACAGTTTGATTGAATTGAGTCACCGCATTGGTATCGGATCCAAAACTTAATCCTAAGCGTTCAAGTTGGCGAATCATCTCCCCTTCGGCTACAGAGTCCGAACCTTTAAACGCCATGTGTTCTAAAAGATGCATCAAGCCTTGTTCTTGATCTGACTCGACTAAAGAACCACCCGCAATGCGCATACGCATAATGACAGCATGAGCAGGTGTCGTGTTATGGACTAATTGGTACCTTAAGCCGTTTTCAAGCTGACCTTCGTGAATGCGATGACTTTTAGGTAACTCCGTCGATAGCGAACTGGCCGATATGACAAGCAGCAATAATAAGCTCAATGGGTGAAAAAATAGAATATTACGCAAATTAAGATTCTCAGTATGTATGGAACGACACTCATTCGAATTGAGCGCTTATTATCACCCATTTATTGAATTTATAAATACATCAAGACAATTCCATACAAAACAGTACAATATTTTCAACATCATGCCATGGTGATCAAACGCGTATCATGCACCATTGAATATCAGCTTAGCTGGTTTATATTGCTCTACAAAAACTTTGTGCAATAACGTAGCCAAATCACAAGAAAACACAGTATTATCACCCCTTATTCCACATACTTCGTGGAGATAATAAACGGAATAATTATGGAAAATATCGTCGAAAAACTACTCTATTCAGCGCGCTGGAT
>NZ_NDIM01000205.1:0-3211 GCF_002241375.1 Vibrio sp. V19_P1S1T109
ATTTAAATTATTCAAAGGTATTATCATGGAAAACTTTAAACACTTACCAGAACCCTTCCGCATTCGTGTTGTTGAACCAGTAAAACGTACAACACGTGAATATCGCGAAGAAGCCATCCTTAAAGCGGGTATGAACCCATTCCTTATCGATAGTGACGATGTATTTATTGACCTTCTCACTGATAGCGGCACAGGCTCTATTACTCAAAGAATGCAAGCAGCAATGCTAATGGGTGACGAGGCTTACAGTGGCAGCCGCAGCTACTATGCGCTGGCGAATGCGGTGAAAGATATCTTCGGTTATGAGTTAACTATCCCAACTCACCAAGGCCGTGGTGCAGAGCAAATCTATATTCCTGTTCTAATTAAAAAGCGTGAGCAAGAAAAAGGCCTCGATCGTTCAAAAATGGTGGCGCTGTCTAACTACTTCTTCGACACCACTCAAGGTCACACTCAGGTTAACTGTTGTGTGGCGAAAAACGTCTATACCGAAGATGCGTTCGATACATCTGTCAATGCAGATTTCAAAGGTAACTTTGATATCGCGAAACTGGAAATGGCGATTGAAGAAGCAGGGCCTGCGAACGTACCTTACATTGTCAGCACGATTACTTGTAACTCTGCCGGTGGTCAGCCTGTCTCTATCGCTAACTTAAAAGCGGTATACGAGATTGCTCAACGCTACGATATTCCTGTCATCATGGACTCTGCGCGCTTTGCTGAGAATGCTTACTTTATTCAGCAACGCGAACCGGGTTATCAAAATTGGACTATCGAAGAAATCACTCGTGAAACCTATAAATACGCAGATGGTTTAGCCATGTCTGCTAAGAAAGATGCAATGGTTCAAATGGGCGGTCTGTTGTGTTTCAAAGATGAATCGATGATGGACACTTACACGGAATGCCGCACGCTTTGTGTGATTCAAGAAGGTTTCCCTACTTATGGTGGTCTTGAAGGTGGTGCAATGGAGCGTCTTGCTGTCGGTCTATACGATGGCATGCGTCAAGACTGGCTAGAGTACCGTATCGGCCAGGTTCAGTACCTTGTTGATGGCCTAGAAGCCATTGGGGTTGTGTGTCAGCAGGCTGGCGGCCACGCAGCATTCGTTGATGCAGGCAAACTATTACCTCATATCCCTTCGCATCAATTCCCAGCTCATGCTTTGGCCTGTGAACTCTACAAAGTAGCAGGTATCCGCGCGGTGGAAATCGGTTCGTTACTATTAGGCCGTGATCCTGCAACGGGTAAACAACACCCTTGTCCTGCTGAGTTGTTACGCCTAACCATTCCTCGTGCTACTTACACTCAAACGCACATGGACTTTGTTATCGAAGCATTTGGGAAAGTAAAAGAGAATGCCCACAACGTAAAGGGACTCGATTTCACCTACGAGCCACAAGTGCTACGCCACTTCACAGCCCGTCTAAAGGAAGTTGAATAATCACTAACTAAAGCGCGCCTAATTGGCGCGCTATTTCCTTCTAAATCGAGCAAAACAAAATCTATAAATTTAGCGGGCTTTTTCCTCAACATGAAACTTAAACAAGAGTAACGATTATGAACAATAATCCATCTTTAGTAGGCGGAGCTTGTATCATAGCAAGCGTCTGTGTCGGAGCCGGAATGTTAGGGTTACCGAGTGCGGGAGCCGGCGCTTGGACGACTTGGTCTCTTATCACAATTACCTTCACCATGATCATGATGACACTCTCGGGTTGGATGCTATTGGAAGCATTCAAGCGTTACGATCTTAAAGTGTCTTTCAACACTGTGACCAAAGACATCCTTGGCGATAACGTCAACCGAATTAATAATTTAGCAGTTTATTTTGTCGGCGGTATCTTACTTTATGCTTACATCACATCTTCAGGTTTAATTCTAGAAGGTGTTTTAGGTATCAATAACAAAATCACATCAGTCCTGTTTGTTGCTGTTTTCTCTCTTTTCGTTTGGCACTCTACTCGAGCAGTCGACAGGATCTCTATTGTTCTTATTGCCTTTATGGTACTGAGCTTCGTATTTGGTGTTTCTGGTTTAGCCGTTAACATAGATACTAGCGTACTTTTCGACCGCATTAACGAAGAATCCAATTATGCCCCATACGCTATGGCAATGTTACCTGTGGCGTTAACTTCATTTGGTTATCATCACTCAGTGGCCAGTATGCGTTCTTACTATGGGTGTGAGCATCGCGCAAAATACGCCATTTTGGGCGGTACCGTTATCGCACTATGTCTGTACTTCCTGTGGATGGCCAGTATTTACGGTAACCTACCACGTAGCAATTTCGGCCCAGTGATTGCCCAAGGTGGTAACGTTGAAGTTCTGTTAGCAGCGTTAGGCTCTGTGATTGATTCAGACAAGGTATCGCACGCAATCAACACCTTCTCAATGGCAGCCATTCTTTCTTCGTTCATTGGAGTAGGCTTAGGTGTTTTTGATTTTCTGGCAGACCTGTTTAAATTTGAAGACAACAAACAAGGTCGAACTAAAACGTGGCTAGTGACATTTATTCCACCACTCACCCTTTCTTTATTATTCCCTTTCGGCTTTATTCTGGCGATTGGCTATGCGGGTGCTGCTGCAACAATCTGGGCTTGCTTAATTCCAGCGTTATTGGCTCGTAAATCACGCACTTTAGAAGGTGGTCAAGAAGGATTTATGGCACCGGGTGGCAACGCAATGATCGGCATGCTGATCTTATTTGGTATCGCAACCGCAGTATTCCACTTTATGTCAATGATGAACCTATTACCGACATTCAGCGGTTGAGTCAGTTTCACTACACCAATGGCAACCCACTAATGACGAGAATTACGATGGCGAGTTCTTTGAAAACCACCAAGCCTCTTTTCCAGCGCGCTCATGCGTGAAAGTTGCTCGCCTTCCTATGGATGCGAAAGTGGAAATTGAAGTGATAGCGACCAAGTAAACGCTATTCTCTAGATGATAAAAAAGACGCATCAAGCGTCTTTTTTATGTGAATTTATGCAATGTAGATTAACCCTAGCAAACCAACTACGGCGATTGTCGCGCCAAACACCATGACACTCGATAGTTTGTCAGCCAATGTCGATTGGGATTTACCTTTTTCAGAGGTGTTTTTATTTTCTAATAGCGAAAGAAGTGCTGAGTTCATGATTTACTACACCTTGTTACATTGTATACAGGTTGCGTATTCTATCTTTTTTGTGAACCTCGTCAAACT
>NZ_NDIM01000191.1:0-3200 GCF_002241375.1 Vibrio sp. V19_P1S1T109
ATATAAAGCAGTGAATTTGTTGTTTTTGAAATTAAAATCTATTAAAGGTTTAATTATAAGCGGAATACTCTGCTTGTTATGAAAGTGTTTCTGATTTTTGGCGAACACTTGTAGTGTGGTTTAAGGCCCCAAAGGTACAGTTGTTAGCTGAATTAGGCGAGGAGATGATATTACAAGCATTAAAAAGGGCTGGAAAACCAGCCCTTTATTGACGCTATGCTAATAAACGTTGCGCTTAGAAGCTGCGGCTATATTGTAAGCCGACTAGGATTGCATCTGCGTGAGTCGTTGCCGTCAGAGTTGAAAGATATTGAGGTGAACCAAGAGGATTAGGTGTTCCTTCAGATACTTGTACATCATCACCCAGTAAGTAGGTGAAACCAAAATCAATATTTGATTTTTCATCTAGGTTATAAGTAAAGCCAGCAGAGAACCATTGGCGGTCAGAGTCAGGTACTGATACTGACGTTAATGAATCTTGAGCGCTGGTGTCATACATATAACCAGCACGTAAAGTCCAATCTGTATTTAAATAATAAGTTCCGCCAATAGCATAATGCCATCCATCTTGCCATTTATATGGTTTGTTGTAAGTAGAACCTAGTGGGGAGTTTTTGAGGTCACTAAATTCAATTTGATCAAATGTGCTCCAGCCGATCCATTGTACGCTGTAATGAACTGCAAAATTGGTATCTTTTATTTTATGGAATCCAGAAAACTCAAAAAGGTCAGGCAATGGTAAATTGATTTTTTGTCCTTTATCATCTTTTGCTTCCATTTCAGGACTGTAATGATATGCGGCACCGAAACGGTTATTTTCATCTAGCTCAAAGACAGTACCAAAGTTGAATCCGATAGCCCAAACATCAGCACCATCTACGTTGACTAAATCTTTACCACCCAAACTTGCGACATCAGAACTAGCCGTACGTTTCATGGTTCCTTTACCATAGATTAAATCTAGTCCAGCGCCAACACTCCATTGAGAGTCTATTCTGTAAGAACCAGCAAGGCCTAAGTTAAAGCTCTTGACGTCTGTTAAACCGCCATATTCACTAGCAGAGTAACTATCTGAAAATTCAGTTTTTGTACCAAAGTTAGAATAGGCATTGACGCCCCACGCAAACTTATCATTGAGAGGGACAATGAGATGGATATTTGGAGCAATAGATGTACCGCCTGCTTCATCATAATTTGCGTTTTTTGGAGCCGATAGCTGTGGTGCAACTTGGCAAGTTGTACCACAGTATTTCGCATCCTTGACTTTAATTTTTGTCGTTATGGATTCAAAGCCCAAAGAGAGTGAGGTTTCATCAAACAACGCCATTGCGGCAGGGTTACGAGCCATCACCGATGCGTTATCGGCAATAACAGCATCACCAGCAAATGCACGACCTAGGCCAGTCGCAGATTGTGCATTGAGCTGAAAGCCCGCTGCCAGTGCTTGTTGTGAAGCGAGAGCTACCGTTACGGCAAGTAACGATTTTTTAAACAGACGCGTCTTGTTCATGGTGCTTTTCCTTTTTGATTTCATCGCCTCTAATGGACGTTGTTTTTGAGCAAATGCTCAATTGGTGGCTGATACTAGAGGCAAGTATAGAAGATAGAAATCCGACCATTGTCTAATTGAATGATAAAATTGCAGAAATGATGTCTATTTGGCAGGAAAAAGGCGGAAAATGCTTGTTTATAGAGTTTAAGCTCTATTTTTGTCTAGGGAACCTGGCCCGCATTATATACAGGCCAGGAATGGTTTTAATGGGAAGGTTTTAGCATAGGCATTAGTTTTTTAGCGATGTTCGTGACATCTTCGCCATTTTCACCGACAAGGATCAGGCTAGCATCACCGACGGGTTCGATGATTCCTGCCATGCTTTGCTCATTAAAGTTCACGGCTTGTTCACTGGCAATGCCTGTGAAAAAGAGCGTCACTTTCCCGCTTTCACCTTGAAAAACCATGTGCAGAGCGTTTGCCTTGCCAAAACCACAGTGGTTTAGGTAATAAACGTGGTAAGGGAAGTTACTGCTTAACTGATAAGCGAATGGCAGCATTTTGGCGTTGATCTGCGTTGAATTCACTTGTTCATCCAGTTGGTTGACAAAGCCTTCTTCATCAATGACGTGTTTGATGGCGGTGTCCATTAGGCTTGCCTGCGCCGGTGGAATGAGCACATTTCGCCAATTGATTTGGCCAACCAATAAACCAAACACAAAAGCAATCGATGCAGCCAATGTCATCGCTTGCTTGGCAAAAGTAGGTCGGATGACATTGCTTGCCATTGTGGTTTGACTAAATAGAATACGGTCTGCGAGATCGTCAGGCACGTCTACATTCATTGCAGTAGCAATCGTTGCATCTAAGCTCAATATGTCCTCTAGGAACTGACGATTAGTATCACTAGTGGATGCCGCTTGGATAATCTCTTGGTCATGCTGTTTTGGATCGGACATAACTCGGCGGCGAAATTCTAATTCATCCATTTTGCTGCCCCTTATACGCTTCTGATGAATCCAATTGTTCTTTTAATTGATTACGAGCTCGAAACAGACGAGTCATGACCGTGTTCTTATTGAGTTCGAGGATCTCGCCAATTTCATCACCACTAAAACCACCAATGACTTGTAGAAAAAGAGGTTCGCGGTATTCAATATCCAGCTTCATTATCTGTGCCTGCAACCACTCTTGTTGATGATGAGGATCATCGTTGACTTTTACGTCACCGCTGTAGTCATCAATATCGACCAACTCAAACTGCTTGCACTCAAAGCGGCGCGCGTTCTCACGACGAAGAATAGTTATAAGCCACGATTTGGCCGCTTTCTCGTCGAGCAAACTATCGAGAGATTTCCAAGCCCTCAAGCAGGTTTCTTGGACTAAATCTTCAGCAATGCTTTTATCTTTACATAGCCAATAGGCATAACGAAAAAGATCTCGGTGATAAGCACGCACAAGCGTTTCATATTTTCTCTGTCTGTCAATATTACTATTGACCGGGCTGCTGGACTTTTTCTTTCCAAACATGGTTATTATCGACACATGAGTCTCCGTTTGCTCTGTGATTTCTTCTTTGTTTAGGCCATTTTATGGTCGTCTTGCGATGAACGCTTCGCGTATTCGTTCGCTTTCGATCCGTTCAAGTTGTTCGGTAACATCAATTCAAGCGTCGACGGCTTTTTAATTTCATAGTATGGAATAAATC
>NZ_NDIM01000240.1:0-3197 GCF_002241375.1 Vibrio sp. V19_P1S1T109
GATAAGAATCAATCCATGAGAGGAAGAACGACCTCTGCCGTTTCAAAAACAGATTCTGAGTATTCAGGGTAAATATCTAAAAGTGTGTTAATCAAAGCATCAACAAGCAATAACGCTCCAACTTTAGAGGAGAAAGCGCCCCCAGTTAATGGCCCTTCCGGTCGCGCAGCAACCAGCATTTCATCTGAAATAGACGATAATGGACTGTGGCTTATATTGGTTAAAGAAATGACAGGAACACCTCGTTTATGAGCTTGGGAGGCAGCATGAATCACTTCTTTGGTTGTACCGGAACTCGATACCGAAAACCAAATGTCACCTGTAGTGCTTCTACGGGCACTCATTGCAGCAAGATGAGTATCCTCATACATAATCGCTTTTTTGCCGATACGAACGAGACGGTAAGCAAGGTAACGCCCAACGATGCTAGATGCCCCAACACCTACGCAGCCGATAAACTGAGCTTTATGGATAAGTTCACAAATACGTTTCAGTGAGTTTCTATCGATCAGCTTAGCAGTATCAAGGAGGCTTTCTACCGCGCTTTGTGCTGATACATCACATATATCACCATCAATTTTAGGTTGTGAGTTGTTTGCAGACTGACTTAAATCAACCGCCAATGCCATTCTAAAATCTGAATAGCCTTTGTACCCCATATCTCGACAGAGACGCAGAACCGTCGCTTCACTCGTTTTTGTATTTCGCGCTAAATCAGTAATGGTTTGGTACTGAACATCATGTGCGTTTTCCATCACATAGTCGGCAACCAATCTTAGTTTTTTACTTAACGGCTCAATATTTGATCGCAACCGAACCAGTAAGTTTTTAGGCAAATTCACGGGGCATCCTTAACAATAATTTGGCCAGTGATAAAGTATCAAAGACCTGAATCTATTAATACACTATCTCAATGATTTGTTTCTAGATTCTTAAATATGAAGGGAGCATCGCTCCCCTCATTGATGAGAATCAAGATAACGACATAAATCCCGCATCTTTCATTTTCGCAATAACATCTGCTTTCTGTTTATCCGTTAAAGAGCGGATTGGCTGACGAGGATTACCAGCATCAATACCATGCAGTTGCATAGCAACTTTACCCGCCGCAACGCCACCATATTCAACAAGGACGCGAATGATAGCAATCACTTTATCCATTAGTGAAGCGACTTCATCATGTTTCCCCTGATTAAAGGCTTCAATGATTTTGAGATATAAAGGCGCAGCGTAGTTGTAAGTACTACCTACTGCACCCACAGCACCAACGGCTAAGCCTGCAGGTAGAAATTCATCAACACCAAATGGCACATCAAACTTTCCGTTAGAAACACGAACGCAACGTTGGTACTCGTACAAATCAGAATTATTGAACTTCGCACCCGACAAATTCGGAATACGTTGCTCACCTTTGATTAAGAACTGCTCTAGGTCCAGATTTACACCTGACATTCCTGAATGATAGTAGTAGAAGCCTTTAGAAGGCGCTGCCGCAGCAATTTGCGCGCAATATTCTACCAAATCGTCAACGCTTCCTGGTCTAAAGAAACAAGGGCCAATCGCAGATGTTGCCAAAATATCGAGAGTTTCGGCGTGTTCAGTTAAGTTTATTGAGTCAACAATGCTTAAAGCACCAGTGTGTAAAACCAAATCCAGTTTACCGTCCGCAGCTTTTACCCAACGTTCAGCAATCGCTTTTCTCTCTTCAACAGAACAGTGAATTCCTTCTCCCGTGGTACCACATATGTAAGCTCCTTTAACACCTTGAGAAATTAGCAACTCAGCAATTTGATCAATCGCACCAAAGTTAACCTTGTTGTCCACTGTAAATGGAGTATGCGGAGCAGCAATCAGGCCAGTTAATTTTTTCATTTCATTTACCTTAATAATTTAATTTTCAGTCGCCAAACTACTGTCCATAACCTAAGAACATTTGAGGTAGTAGTAGGGTGAATTGTGGGAAAATTGCAACAAGAGCCAAAACAATAAACAAAGGCACTAGCAACGGCATTACACCTCTAGTCAATGTATGGAATGGAATGTCACCAACACGTGAAACAACATAGAGAGCCATGCCCATAGGCGGTGTTAGAATGCCAATCATTAGGTTAAGAATTGCCATAACGCCAAAGTGAACTGGGTCGATACCTACAGCTGCTGCCACTGGAACCAAGAACGGAACCAAGAGTAGAAGTAAGGCTAATGACTCAATAAAGGTACCTAAGAACAACAACAGTAAGTTGATTAGTAGCAACAATACCAACGGGTTATCGCTGATTGTTAAGAAATAATCTGCAAGCATTTGTGGCAACTGCTCACGAGCTACGATCCAACCAAATACGGTTACACCCATAACCATTAACGCGACAACTGCCGTAGTGTTTACTGTCTCTTTTAAAATGTCGACCAAGCTGCTTAGCGTAAGTTGTTTGTATACCACTAGACCCAAGAACAAAGCATATAGAGATGACACTACTGCGGCTTCTGTTGGAGTAAACTTGCCAGAGAAAATACCACCGATGATGATCACAGGCGTTAAGAGTGACAAGAATGCTTCTTTAAAAGATTTTAGCTGTTCACGACGCGTCGCTTTTGGCAGCGTCATGTACCCTCGCTTTTTACAGATGAAGTAACTCATTACCATCAACGCAACACAACACAAAAGACCCGGGATGGCACCCGCTAAAAATAAAGCCCCGATGGATGTATTTGACACAACACCGTAAATGACCAAAGGAACTGAAGGGGGAACTAAAGGACCAATAATACAAGATGCAGCCGTCAAACCACCGGCAAAATCGTCGTCATACTTAGCATCACGCATTGACTTAATCTCAAGTTGTCCTAAACCACCAGCATCAGCTAATGCTGAGCCGGACATACCTGAAAATAACAAGCTTGCCATGATATTTACGTGGCCCAAACTACCCGTAATATGACCAACAAGAGACTTAGCGAAATTAAAAATACGTTCCGTAATACCAGCACTGTTCATTAGGTGTCCGGTTAACACAAAAAAAGGAACCGCTAATAAAGTGAAGTTATCGATACCACCTATCATCTGCTGAGCAGCAAAGTTAATACCTGTACTATTGGTTAATACTAAAAATACAAGAGCGACAAAAATTAACGAGAAACCAACGGGCATACCTGCAAATAGCAGAGCTAGCCAGCCAAAAATTGAACCAACCATAGTC
>NZ_NDIM01000141.1:0-3189 GCF_002241375.1 Vibrio sp. V19_P1S1T109
TTATTTAACATTTAAAAATGCAAATAAAATCGTTTGCGTCGCTTAACCGCTCCCTTTTTGTACTAAAGAATCCCACTGAAACTGTGAAATTCTGGTCAAAATCCAATAAAAGGTTCATCAAAAGGAAACAAATGAGAAACAAATCATAGCTAGGCTAGCGAAAACTGTGCTATCTAGAGAGCACGACATGGCGTAATAACAACAACAAGAGGTTGCTTATGGAAAGCTTGCAATTTGACGAAATGTTGGAAATGGAAATCACAAAACTCCGCTCTAGTCGCACTAAACCAGTCAAAAGAATGTGGCGAGAAATTGAAGCGATTCAGGATCAAAAACGGTTACAAAGAGAATTGATGGAGATGGATGTCTGCTTCGAGGCTGATCAAATAAAACTTTGAGTAAAAAGGCACTTCAACAGTGCCTTTTTGTTTAACTAAATCAGCAGAGATTACTGGCACTCTTGTGCGGTTTGCCGAACTCGGTGAGCTAATTGTTGGTACTGCTCCGCAATTGTCTCACCAAATACTGGGTCATCTTCGGATTGTTGCCAGCTCGCCTCCACCGCTTGCCAATCAGCTACATTAAAGGTGCGGCTGATCAAAGGTAAAACCGATTGTTCTTCTAACTCCAGATGACGCTTCTGGGAAGAAATAAATGCATCAAGTTGCTCGATGAACACGTGCTGTGGTACAACAGCATCTTGCAAAATCATATCGACAATCTCTAGAAAAGCATGAGTTTTCTCAGAAAGTTCTATATGTTCTCTCGCTAAATTTTGAATATCATTATGTTGACCATAATGATCAATATAATAGTGATAGAGAATATCTTCTTTGGGGTGGTGTACTGACTCTGAATGCGTCGCCAAGTAGTCAATAATCTCTCTCACTAAAGAGTAGTTGATACTTTGTTCATTACTCAATTGCCGTTGTTTATCTCGCAAAATGGCAAGCAAACGCGCCATATACCCGTGTTCTCTACGGATCCTTTCAATCATCATTGTGCTTCTCCATTACACTTATTTTAGATAAGTGTATAAAAGCTTCAGCGTGCTTGCTTTGACCCTGCTCGAAAAAACATCAATTAATCACTTATACAATACGGGTTGCCAATTCACAGGCGCTTTCCCCTGCTCAATAAGTAATTGATTAGTCTTTGAAAAATGTTTACAGCCCAAAAAGCCTCGATGCGCAGAAAGAGGAGAAGGATGCGGTGCTACTAATACATGATGTTTACTGCGAGCAATCATGCTGCCTTTCTTCTGCGCGTGTGAACCCCACAACAGGAAGACAACACCTTCACGCTGCTGATTTACCGCCTCAATCACCCGGTCGGTAAAGGTTTCCCAACCAGTATTAGCGTGCGAATGCGCCATACCTTGTTCAACGGTCAATACGGTATTGAGCAATAGCACCCCTTGCTCGGCCCAACTTTTTAGGTAACCGTGCTGAGGAGTAACAAAACCGGGGATATCTTGCACCAGCTCTTTGTAGATATTCACCAGTGAAGGTGGGGTTTTAACGCCGGGTAACACCGAAAAACATAACCCATGAGCTTGATTTGGCCCGTGATAAGGATCTTGCCCTAAAATCACAACCTTAACATCGCCAAATTCGGTAAAACGAAACGCATTAAACACGTCAGCAGCAGGTGGATAAATCACTTTCCCCGCCAGCCTTTCCTTTTCAACAAACGCTATCGTCTGTTGAAAATACTCCTGCTGTTTTTCATGGCCGATAACATCGTGCCAAGTCAATGATTGAGTCATAACAACGCTCTGCAAATTAACTAATTACAGCATTGTAACCATAAAAAGCCACCACTGCATGAGTCAATGTCACAGAGCTTTTGCGATGATTAGTCAGCCTCTATATCCGGCAATTCTTGAATAAGCATATTCATGGCGCACTCGAGTTGCTTCATTGCTATGTAGAGTTTTGCCCTAAAATCCCAAAAACCTCGCTCAGCTCTTGAACTACGTAATTGCACTTCGATACACCAGCCATATTCTGCCAGTTCAGTAAATCCTAAAATGGCGATTGTACCTGCTTGCCGATGAACCCAATCCGCTCTCTCACTACTGGTAACTGGCATAGCTAAAGCATCACATAAACTACTTACCGATGCCTGAAGAAAAGAGAATAAAGCACTTCTATTACCAAATGTACTAATTAGAGTATCCATTTTTAACCCATCACGGCTGATAATACCCCAATCCTCGAATATGCTGATTATGTCATTGAGACGGATAGGTTTACCTAGTAAATCGTTCATGCCTGCATCTAAACAACGTTGTTTTTGATCATTTAGTATGTCAGCTGTCATCGCAATAATTGGTATATCTCGGTAGGTTTTATCCCATGCCCGAATATGTTTAGCCAATTCATACCCATCCATATAGGGCATATGGCAATCACACAACACTAAAGCATAATCGTTACGGCCTAAGTATGAGAGCGCATCTTGCCCATTACTCGCAACATCAAATACCAAACCAATCTGATCCAATTGCTGCGCTATTAGCATTCGATTAATTTCATTATCGTCAACCACTAACACTTTAACTGGTAAGCTGCACTGACTACCTAGCGTTTTAGACTGATCTTGTTTAATACTTAATACTTCATAACAGACCAGTTGAACACTTCGATTGGTAATAGGGTGTGAATTAAGAAGCCACCCCCAACTTTCTCGGCGTACTCCCAACACACCCGGCAGCGGACAGAGCTGAACATCCCCTTCTTTGGCATTATCACTAAACACTATCGCTGCATTGGTTTTACTCAGCTCTATACCCAGGGCCAAAAGGTGTGTGCTTAATGTAGCGTTTAATGTTGGATCACTTATATTAACGCTGGCAGAGTAACCACTAAGGAGAGGATCAATATGAGTATGAGCGCTGATTCTAAGCGGAATTTTAAAACCGATCCAACTTCCCAAACCCTTTTGACTATTTATTAACATCTCGCCTTCCATCAACTCAACCAGTTGCTGGCAGATCGATAATCCTAAACCCGTGCCACCGAAACGGCGGCTTGTTGAGCGTTCTGCTTGCTCAAAAGGCTGAAAAATTCGCGCTATCTCCTCAGCGTTCATTCCTATACCAGTGTCTTGTACGCCCACTTTCAATATCTGTTCATCATTCAATTCTGATAATACTTGTAGAGTGATCGTAATATTGCCTTGTTC
>NZ_NDIM01000322.1:0-3174 GCF_002241375.1 Vibrio sp. V19_P1S1T109
TAGTGAAGCCTTATATTGTTTATTTTTCTTAGTATTAAAGAATCGACTAAACCAACCAGGCGAGTTAACCGTCAATATCTCAAGGGAAATTGAAATTTCTTCTTCCCTTCTCACTTCTGCATTTCTTGTTGAACTAAGGACATCTAGCTCTACAGAGAGCGTATGAGCATAGTTTTCTAGCTCATTTAGAACTAGGTTCATTTGATGCAAATCAGCATCAAATTGATGTTCATCGAAAGTCTTTTGCAGGCTATCAAAATAGGCTAACTTGTCATTCAACTCATGAAAACGAGATAACTTCTCGCTAAAGGTCCTTTTGGCTATGTGAAAAGAGGGCCCGGTATAAGTTGAGCGATATTGCCAAAAATTCAAGAAATCCAAAGAAGGTTCTCTAACCGCTGGCTCATTGCCTTTTTCATAGTGATATTTAAAGAAAAAGCGATCGAGAAACCTTTGCCTCTTTTTATAAGCTCCCATAACAGCTGAGATATTTCCCCAGCTCCGCTTTTTATCGTCCAAAGGTTGTAAACGACCTTTCTTTTCATCAGCACTAACTTGATTTGCTACAGAACGAAAAAAACTGGTATCAGCATATCTGCCAGCTATCGACTTTGCTTGAGGAAGCTCTTTTGAGATATTTTCAACGGCGGCATTGTTCGATGACGCCACGACCATTTCAAAGTCAGTAAGTTCTTCAACAAGGAACCCTTCTGGACTTAACCCATCGCTAGCTTTCGAAAAGGAAACTAATACTTTCGCTCTCTCAACAATATTTTGCGCAATTATGTCCCGCAATAACGTCGTTTTGCCTGTGCCTGGAGGACCATTAACAGAGATCACTCCACCTGTTTTCAGCTCCTTAAATACCGTATTGATGGCGAACTGCTGCATTAAAGACATGTTATGCGCAGGCTCTGTCAGCCACCTTCCTTCTGGTGTTTCTTTGGGATTCAAGTGATTATGAATTAACGGTATCGAACCGTTGGTATACAGATCAACATGCTTATGACTGGATTGTCCCAAGTAGGTTTGAAGGGGCAGGCTGGCCCTGCCAGTGGAAATAGCATTAATAGCCCGCTCTATATCTCGAATATAAAAGCTGTTTAGAATAGGTAACTGAGATTCGTCTTCTTTAGATGCATCTTCGTTATCGTCTTCAATAATTCTTGGGGCCTTTTTATTCTCCAAAAGATTGTCTGACTTCGCCTCATACTCATAAAAAGCCATCTGAAACGGGTAAACCTTTGAGTTCTCTGAAAGCAACAAATCTTGATTAGAAATACCAGCCCATTGGTAAAGCCCCTCAACCAAGCTCATTAGGCTTCTCACACAAAGAGTATGCCTTCCCTCTGAGCTAGGGTGGTTAGGCAAGGTTGCTTCCCAGCGATCTATAAACTCGTTCAGAGCGTCACAACGACTATCAAATCGCTCCTGAGATATACTCCCTGCCCTTCCCCCTAGTAACTCTGCTAAAGCCCACGGTAGCGTGCTTACCGAAAAGGTATCCAACCGAGGGGTACCAAACTCATCCAACATCAATTTAGCAAAGCAAGATGCTCCCTCATTATCTCTTCTTTGCTCTATTTCTTCAGAGACACAATCCTCCTGGCTGTGGGTAGAAAAGTACTCCGCAACTTTTTTATCTATCGCCGATTTATCGAATAATCCCAGATATAGGGTATAAGTACACTTTTTGCCCGGAGTAAGACCGAGCGAATCACGAGCCGCGGGATCTAGCCACGGAAGTAGATGGTTACCACATGACTTCAACTCATGGCACGAAACATTTACTGGTGCAATTTTACTGTCGTCTTTATCTGGTACTGAGTAGGCTTGAAAAAACTCCACTAAATGCCAGGATTTCAATATATTTATCGAGTCTTCTTTTCTACTATCCACGAATTAACGCCTATCAATACCATCAAATATCATTAAGTTACGATAATATACAGCCTGATTGCATAAGGCGATGAAGAATGACAAAAGACTGATAGAGTGTGACGGCTCCCTTAAAAACAAAGCGACATTGAATTACCTTAAAGCTAGACACTCCTCCATCCACTCATCAACTTCACTTTCCAGCCAGGCAATAGCTCTTTATCCGAAGCTCAACAGCTCAGTGCTGCCTTTCCTATTACTTCTTTTAACTTCAAAGATGTCATGGTGCAGTCGCCGATTCCGTCCTCATGAAATAAGCTCTGACGCAAAAAAAAAGACGGTTATGCGTTGAGCCTCTGCGCTACAAGACTTAAACCAAAAACATTCAGGCATATGTCATCAATGTGAAACCCCACCATTGATTCCGACAGGAGCCTGAAATGAATCCCAAAACTTCCGATTACCAAAAGCAGCAACGCTATCAGGAAAATGAAATCCTAGAGCATGCCGCAGAGATACTGGCTACGCGCTACGTGCGTGGTGATGCCCTAACTAACCCTGATGCAACTAAAGAGTATGTGCGCTGTAAGCTAGGTAGCCATGAGCGTGAAGTGTTTGCCTTATTGCTACTGGATAACCAAAACCGACTGATTGAGTTTAAAGAGCTGTTTCAAGGCTCGGTGGATGCGGCCAGTGTCTATCCACGTGAAGTGGTGAAAGCGGTATTAGAAGTGAATGCCGCAGCGGTGATATTTACCCATAACCATCCATCTGGAGACTCAACACCGTCTCAAGCCGATAGACGCATAACCGAAAGACTCAAAGACGCGCTCGCGCTGGTGGATGTTCGAGTGCTTGACCATATCGTGACGGGCGAAACCTGCACCTCATTTGCAGAGAGAGGATGGTTATGATTGAGCTACATTATGGTGAGCTTTCTATTGATGATGCTTTACATGCGTCACTGGAAGCACTTCTGAATCGGTACACTCTCCCAGAGAATGCTGAACGCCTCGTGCTGAACTGCCGCCAAATAAGTTACTACCGACATCGACAAGGTTTGCACCCGATAGAGGTACAATTTAAGCGAGAGTCAACCTCAAGCCCTTGGTTGGTAGTGTTCTTTGCCAGCTTCTCTTATCCCGATGACACCAGTACAACCGTTGAGCCTGAGTTGTACTTTCACCTTGCTAATCGCTGGTTCTATCAACCTGATGTGGGGAGCACGGATTTATCCCACCCAGAAGTTCAAGAGCTGCTCTCGGTATGGATGAAAGCCTTTGCTCGCCACCTTTC
>NZ_NDIM01000079.1:0-3100 GCF_002241375.1 Vibrio sp. V19_P1S1T109
GGCGAACCCAAACTTTTTGTCCTGTGTTGGGTACAAATTACAAGAAGTGGTTGGTCAGCATCATCGATTATTTTGTGATGATCTATTTTACAAGAAGAACCCGAATTTTTGGGCGTCGCTTGCCAGCGGCCATTTTAAAACGGGATTATTTAAACGTTTTACAAAACATGGCGATGAAATTTGGTTGGAAGCAAACTATAACCCCGTATTTAGTGAAGATCATAAAGTCATTGGTGTGACTAAGTTTGCAACTGATGTCACGCAACGAGTACTGCAAGCTCGGGCGATTAAAGATGCAGCAGAAGTCGCGCATCATACCTCGCAAGAAACGGTACATATTGCTCAACTCGGGACGGGAACGCTAGCCGAAGCCGCTTCCATTGCTAAAGAGATTGATAACGCGATCACTAAGGCGAATACATCGATGACGCAACTGGCCAACCAGTCGCAGCAAATCACCAAAATTGTAACCACCATTACAGGCATAGCAGAACAGACTAATTTGCTGGCGCTCAATGCCGCTATCGAGGCTGCGCGTGCCGGGGAGTATGGCCGGGGTTTTGCGGTGGTTGCTGATGAGGTGCGCTCATTAGCCTCCAATACCACCAAAGCGACCGATGAAATTGGTAATATTGTTAAGCTCAATAGCGAACTGACCAACAGTTCTACCTCTATGATGGGGGCAATTCAAGGCCAAGTCACGGCATGTAACAGCAAACTAGAAGAGACGCAAAAGCTGATTGATGAAATGAGAAAAGCCGCGGACAGTGTGGTTGGTACGGTCAGTGAACTGATTAAAGAGTGAGGCTCTGCAGCGAGTATTGTTGGTGAAGAAAATGAAAGCGAGCCTAGTGGCTCGCTTTGCGTTTTTACAGAATCACTTGCACGCTTTTGGCACATTGAATTGCGTTGTGCAAAGCCTGTTTGAGTTCTTTATCTTTCGCCAGAGCAACCCCAAGCCGACGGCGTCCATCAATGTCTGGTTTACCAAACAGACGAAGTTGAGTATGCGGGATAGACAGTGCTTCATTTATTCCATCAAATTTAAGGTTAGTGGAGGTACCTTGACCTAAAATAACCGCAGATGCCGATGGTCCATATTGGGTAATACTGTTGATTGGCATACCCGTGAACGCGCGCACGTGTAACGCAAATTCAGACAGCTCTTGTGAAATGAGGGTGACCATTCCCGTATCATGTGGGCGAGGGGACACTTCATTGAAGATAACATTATCGCCTTTTACAAACAGTTCAACACCAAATAAGCCGTAACCACCGAGTGCATTAACCACTTGTTCTGCTACATATTCAGCGGCTTTAATTGCGTTAGCCGACATCACTTGTGGTTGCCATGATTCGCGATAATCCCCTTCCTCTTGTCGATGGCCAATGGGAGAGCAGAAATGGACACCATCCACTGCTCGAATCGTCAAGAGAGTAATTTCGTAGTCGAAATCGATAAAGCCTTCGACGATCACTCTCCCAGCTCCACTGCGGCCACCTTCTTGAGCGTATGCCCAAGCGCGGCTAATATCCTCTTGCGTCTTAATCACACTTTGGCCTTTACCTGATGAACTCATCACAGGCTTAACTACGCAAGGCATACCGACATGCTCAATCGCCAGTACAAAATCATTATAGTCATCAGCAAACTGATAAGGAGAGGTAGGTAAGGCAAGAGTTTCTGCGGCTAAACGGCGAATGCCTTCACGGTTCATCGTCAATTGAGTGGCCGTTGCAGTGGGGACCACGTTTAAGCCTTGCGCTTCCAGTTCAACCAGCTTGTGAGTGGCAATTGCTTCAATTTCTGGCACCACGTAGTCTGGTTTTTCGAGTTCGATAATGGCTTGTAGCGCATCTCCATCGAGCATATCCAATACGTGGCTACGATGCGCCACCTGCATTGCTGGAGCGTTGGCGTAGCGATCACAGGCAATCACTTCTAAACCAAGGCGTTGGCATTCAATTGCCACCTCTTTGCCCAATTCTCCGGAACCAAGCAGTAAAACGCGGGTGGCATTTTCACGTGTAGCAGTACCAAACATAGTGAATCCTTACATTCAAGCAATAGGTAATAGCGAAAACAGCCAAAATCATACTAAAATTAAGAATAAAAGCAAACGTTTGCCTTTGTGGTGAGAGATGAGTGATTTCCTGTTCGTGCTGTCGATAGAGTGGTTTGTGTAATATGCAGTAAACGAACTCATATCTGTACAAAATTAAGGCTGAAATAGCAATTAATGTGCAGTAAACAGCATTCGAGAAACTGCGTTAAGAATATGAAGTAATTTCAGTCTAAAGTTTATGTGGGATTGACTAAGAAAAAGACACCTATGGCTATGAAAACTTTCTTACGTTTGCGTTTTATTACTCTACACACGAAAACTGCTCTGTTGTTTTCTGTCGGGTTGGTTGGGATCATTCTTAGCAGCTTATTTATTACTCGCCACTTTTTTTTATATAGTTTGAATGAACTTGAATCAATTGAGATTCATCGAGATAGCAATCAAGCTCAGTCGGTCATTCAAGATCTTTTAGTACAGCAAGAAAAGCGTTCTTATGATTGGGCTTATTGGGATGAAACTTATCTGTTGCTGTTGAATGGCGACACTCAATTTGCTGAGCGCAACTTGTATCCTGATTCCCTCGATACTTTAGGTTTAGACGTTTTGGCTTTCATCACCGAATCCTCGCAATTGGTTGAATACTTATGTCGGGATATTGAACCTGGCACAAACTGTTCGTTAGTGGAACAGTTGATACGCTCACAAGGTGTGAGCGACCATTTAATTCAGATGCATCACACACTTGATGAGGATAAAACTAGCCGCTCTGGCCTCATCCGTGTGGAAAATAGTGTGTGGGTGGTGAGCCTAACTCCGGTGCGTAACAGTGAAGGTACGGCTGATGTTGTGGGGTGGATGCTATGGGGACAGCACTTAACCCGCCGTTTCCCTTCTCAGTATCAGAACCTACTAACCGCTAAAAATGACATTGTAGTTACCGATGCTCCTGTGATTTTACCTGTTAGTCATAATCAAGAAGGTATTGAAAGAGATCAAAATAATATCACGCATTACACCTTACTTAGTGATATGAC
>NZ_NDIM01000127.1:0-22539 GCF_002241375.1 Vibrio sp. V19_P1S1T109
GGCAAGAAGTGCCAAGTTTAATGGATCTCAAGATAAAAGAGGGACAAATTTTTGTCATTTTTTATGACCTCTTTACGGCTTATAGTGTTTGATATTCTGCGATCGCTTTTCGCCCGCGCAGAGCTAAAAAGGCCAGAAACTGCTCGACACTGTGCGTAATCACTTTCTCAGCAGCAATACCAACGTTCTCAAGCAGTTCACTGGCCAGGTGAAGTTGGCCGATATCTTGACAAAAATGGGCATCGCTGCCAGTGGTAACATAAGCACCATGCGCTTTCGCCACCTTAGCAATTTCATAACAGCGATCGACACTCCCTACCCTGCTGTGTCCTTTTAAGGTGCTGTTATTAATTTCTATCGCAACGTGATGCTGGGCGGCGCAGGCGATCACCTCATCAAAATCAAAATCGAAATTAGGGTTACCTAAGTGCCCTAGCGCATCCACTCGTCCACCTTTAATCACATTGATTAACGCTTCGGTATGCGCCGCTTTATCGGCAGGCTGAAATACGGGCTCATGAAAACTGGCGATAACCCAATCTAAGTTTTGATCAACAGAAGGGTGAACATCAATCTCGCCAGCACGATTCATGATGTTGGACTCAATGCCTCGGATAATGGCAACACCGTCTAAAAAGCGCGGCAAAATACGTTGATTGGAGAAGAACCAATAATGCGGCGCTCCAGGCATCGACTGCGCATGATCGGTTGTGCAAAACATTGCCAATCCATTTTCTTTAGCTGAACGCGCGTTTTCAATAAGCGTGCTGTATGCGTGACCGCTTGCATAAGTGTGAGTATGAGTATCAACGACAAGATTCATTTTAATTATTCCATTCCAACAGCGATGCTTCAGTGTAACAGCCTCGCTGATGGCACTTCAATCTAAGGGCGATATATTCACCATATCGACACTTTTTGACCGGATGAAAACACACCGATGTGAAATGGTTTTTTGCAACTTACCCACATTGAACAATACTTAGCAATGTCATCCAATTCGGAGTTGGTTATGAAACGACGTCGTTACTCACTGAGCATTCACATTACGAGTCTCTTTTTAGTGCTCGCCATGGTGATCGGCATTGTATTGATTGGCATAAGTTATCACCATAGTCAGCAACTACTGACGGTAAGTGCACAAGGATTAAGTAGCGAAAACAGCAAAAAACTGGAATCAGCATTTAAACAAAGTGCCGCACCTATCTTGACTACGCTCGATTTTTTAGCTTTTAGTAACGTAATTGATCAACCGGATAAAGTCATCTCGGACCCACGCCAACTCGCCACCGTTTGGCTGACCTTCCAACGTAATCCACAGTTGGTCGCGCTCTATTATTGTGACGAAGCTGGAGCTTGTACTACATTTCGCTCGCTGAGCTTTGATAAAGCCAAACAGCGTTTTGATGCCCCCGCGCAAGCTCAGCTATTGGCCCATTACACTCAAGTTGATGGCACTAACCGCTTTATCTATTTAGACCAGAACCTTGAAAGCCTGCTCGACAAACAAGATAACAATAATAAATTTGATCCTCGCGTGCGTCCTTGGTTTACCTCGGCAAGTCAAGATGGCGCGATACGCTTAACGGAACCTTATTTCTTTTTCTTCCTACAAACGAGTGGCGTCACACTGTCACGTAGATCGGCCGATGGAAAGAGTGTGCTTGGCGCCGATTTCACGCTTGACTCACTGTCAAAACAGATGAGTACGATGGGTTTTTCTGACAGTGCTCAGCTCATTTTGTTCGATAATCAATTTAGACCACTCGCCCAACACAATACTAAGTTCGAGCTACAACAAGATCCCTCACAGATTGCACAGCAACTACAGCAAAGTACTTTTGCACCAATATTGAATCGGGTCAGCAGCCAAACTTTGTATGAAACGGTCAATATGAATGGCACAACGTGGTCGGTGACGTTAACGCCGGTACTTTTAAACGACAATGTACGCTTGTTGCTGGCAGAAGCGGTACCGCAAGACGATTTGATCGCAGATTTGCTCTCGATGCGAGATCAGCAGATTTTTGTCGCGTTAATCATGCTCGCTATCGCTTTTGCAGTGGTTGGTTTTGTGGCGCAAAGGCTCGCCAGCCCTTTAGGTAACCTAGTGCAATTGACCGACAACATCACGCGCTTTGAATTTAAAAAGACACGCTACCCAAAAAGCCGGATCCGCGAAGTTGCCAATTTAACCCAATCGATAGAGCTCATGGAGCATACACTGCACGACTTGCTGCGACTATTACGCGAAACCGCCAGCAATCAAGAATTCAGTGTGTTAGCCAAAACGATTACCCATCAAAGCTATTTGATCACTCGAGCTGAAACTATTTTGCTCTACACTTACGCCAACGAAAATAACCAATTTATCACCGCAGCAAACCACGCCATCATTCCCTTTAAGCTTGATATCAACCAGTTGTCTCAAGAGATGCCGTGGCTACTTTCTGAACTGCGCAAAGGCCAAACGGTTCATTTATCTAAAACCGATAATTCGATGCGTAAGCATAAAGATGAGCTGTATAATTCTGATCTTTATCTTTTCCCACTGCTCAACCGAGACAAGCAGTTAGTTGGCGTATTAAACCTAGGCTACGAACGGGCCATCACTCCCGATCAGCAAGACAAACATGCATTTTTACGAGAGCTGCTCAGTTTTGCCGAAATCGCTAAAGACAATATCGACAAAATGCAACGGCAAAAGGAGATGCTCAACTCGTTTATTGAATTGATCGCATCAGCCATTGATACCAAATCCCCTTACACGGGAGGCCATTGTCAGCGAGTTCCTGAATTAACCAAAATGATCACTAAAGCGGCGGAAAACGATCGCACCTATTTCCCACAATTTTCCATGACCAATGAAGAGTGGGAAGAGCTCACTCTCGCCGCTTGGTTGCATGATTGTGGAAAAGTGACCACGCCTGAATATGTGATTGATAAAGCGACCAAATTAGAAACGATCTACGACAGAATTCACGAAATTAGAATGCGTTTTGAGCTGCTCAAATGTCAAGCTGAAACGGACTACTGGCAAGGTGTTGCGCAGGGCAAGAACGAGCCAGATCTCAAGCAGCAGTTGCTGACGAACCAACAAATCCTCGATGAGGAATTTGCTTTCGTCGCGCAGTGTAATATTGGCAGTGAGTTTATGAGCGATGATGACCTTTCCCGCTTAGAGCGAATTGCGCAAAGAGAGTGGAAACGGACCTTAGATGATCAACTCGGTACTTCTTGGATAGAGAACCAACGTGCAGGAGAGTCAAAACCATTGCCCACTATGGAGCGCTTGCTTGATGATAAACCCGTACATCAGTTGCACTGGGTGAACGGTTGCCGTCCACAAGATCTGTGGCAAGAAAACTTTATTTTACAACCGGGAGAACTGCGCTATAACCGAGGTGAGCTCTATAATTTGTCCATTCGCCGTGGCACGCTCACTAACGAAGAACGCTTCATGATTAATGATCACATTGTGCAAACCATCATGATGCTCAAGCGGCTACCTTATCCTGAACATATGAAAAACGTTCCTGATATTGCGGGAAGCCACCATGAACGAATGGATGGCGCGGGTTATCCAAGAGGTTTAAGTGAAGAGCAGCTTTCCATCCCCGCTCGAGTGATGGCAATAGCCGATGTGTTTGAAGCACTGACCTCTAGCGATCGCCCCTATAAAAAGGCCAAAACGCTCAGCGAATCGATCGCGATCATGACCACCATGGCCACCACAGGCCATATTGATCCGAAGCTTTACTTACTCTTTTTAGAAAAAGAGATTTATCAAGACTATGCGGATCGGTTTTTACACTCCGATCAGCACAGCCCAATTGATAAAGAAGCACAGATAAAAAAAGTAAAAATGAGTTTGAAAAAGACTTTTTAAAGACCGCGAATATCTAACTCATTCTGGATCAGCACAATGCACTGCGAGGCAAACAGCATTCGAGGCCCAAGGCTGATTTTCTGTGTATTAAGGCGCTTTAAACTGTTCCAACTTTTTTTCGGCATCGGGATGTGGTCTGTAAGTAAAAAGCAGCTGTCGTCAGAAAATTGATGCTCACGGACACTTTCGCCTTTTTTATCCAGTAAATACAAGTGGTAACTTTCAGAAAGGCGTTGCACCAACTTTTCAAAACTGATGGTTTCAACCGTGAGTCCTTGCTCGACCTCTCGGGTTTGCTCTTTGCCCATACCCACAGAAACATCTAAAGCGAGGCCTATTTTGGTCAGCAAGGCTTGCTCGTGAAAGCCACCGATATTGTGCAACTGGCTCGACTCAAAGCATAAAGTCCGCGAGAAATCTTGCGTACTTTCCAGCACTAAGTAGACCACCACGTCATCACGATGCGACTGCGCAGTAAAAATAGCGTTCATGAGTACGTGGGCCAAAATTTCGGTGTGGGCTTCTTGCCCAACAGAGGCTAAAAAAGTCTGTTTATCCGTGGAAGCGGCACGGGCCCTTACAACAAAAGCTCTCATGTGACTGACTCAATTCATTCAATAAAGCACGGACTCTATCACAATCTCCATCTACTGGAATAGTGATCTGCTGGTGAAGCTACGGTTCGCTCGTCAACACAGCTTTGCTTTTCGGGAGCCCCAATGAAATGAGAGTGGTCAGCAGCAGAAAACCAAACGAAACCCACAAACACGCCGCTAATCCCCAAAGTTGGAAAACCCACCCGGAAAGCACGGTACCGATTAAACGCCCCATCGCGTTTGCCATGTAGTAAAAACCAACATCAAGCGATACACCATCCCCCTTGGCATAGCTCACGATCAAATAGGAATGCAGCGATGAGTTAATCGCAAAGACCGCGCCGAAAAGCAGTAACCCCGCGATGATCACGACTTCCGGATGCCACTGCGCTTGAATGCTGTAGGCGATCAAACCAGTAATCAGCGCCAATAGCACCGCCCAACCGAGCGCAGAGCGCCCATCCGGTACTTGACCTGAAGTACTGCCCGTTATTTTAGGGGCAAAACCTTGGATCACTCCGTAGCCAATCACCCACAGTGCTAAAAAGCCGCCCACGGCGCTATGATCCCAACCAAAAACACTGCCCAGATAAATGGGTAAAGCAATCACAAACCAAACGTCTCGCGCGCCAAACAAAAACAGGCGAGCCGCTGATAAGATGTTCACGCTGCGTGATTTGGAAAAAATCTCTGAAAATTTCGGTTTGGTTTTGGCTTTGCCAATATCGGCTTGTAAGCTGAGCAAACTGCCGACAAAAACCAATAGCAATACCGCCGCCATAGCCGCTACCGCATATTGAAAGCCGATCCAAGAGAGCAAGACGCCACCGAGGAAAAAGCCGGCCCCTTTTAGGGCGTTTTTTGAACCCGTAAGAATGGCTATCCACTTGTAGAGTGCCCCTTGTGCATTTTCAGGGACTAACGTTTTGATCGCACTTTTTGCACTCATTTTATTGAGATCTTTTGCGATGCCCGATAACGCCTGCGCCGCCATCACCCAAGGAATGGTTAACCATGCAGCAGGTACAGCAAGCATCAAGAGCGCGAATATTTGCATGCCAAGGCCAATATTCATGGTGCGATTCAGCCCTAAACGCGCACCAAGCCAACCGCCAATCAGGTTAGTGACCACGCCAAAAAATTCATAAAAGAGAAACAAAGACGCAATCGCTAAGGTCGAATAACCCAAATCATAAAAATACAACACCACTAACATGCGCAGCGCGCCGTCAGTGACGGTAAAATTCCAATAATTAAAAGTCACTAGCATGTACTGGCGAACGTTTTGGTTGAGTTGAGACAGCATAATCACTCTCTTTGCCAAAGAGCCACCTAAGGCAGCTCTTTGGGACTGTTATTGATTAACAAATTGTTTGATGTACTCAACTTGTACATCTTTGGTAAATGCACCCGGCCTTAATGATTGAACTTGAGTAATAATGTTTTGCAGTTCCCAACCTTTCTCCAGCAATAAATGAGCAGCAAGTAAACCAGTACGACCCGATCCACCCATGCAATGCATGGCAATCTTATCTCCCTTGGCAAGCGCCTGATGAAGTGACGGGGAGATACTTTGCCAATGCGTTTGAAACTGATGGTCGGGCGCGCAATCATCTTCAATTGGGGCATGAAACCATTGCAGCCCCGCGTGCTCAACCACTTTAGGCAAGTCACCAACGCCTTTCTCTTGCATCTCTTCATGACTTAGAGCCGTCACCACAACGGTAACACCTTGAGACTTCAATTGTTCAATACTCTCAACCAGAGGCAGATCTTTTGTCCCCGGGCAAGGCGTCAATACCAAACCAGCGCTGTTTTCTGTAACGGGCAGTTCCCATGTAGGATGTGTCATTTCTTTGCTCCTTTATGCCAAACCGACTTTGCGTACTAATTCTGCGGTACGCGTTGCGTAACCCATTTCGTTATCATACCAAGCGTAAATTTTCACCATGCGCTTGCCCACCACCATGGTCGAGAGTGCGTCGACAATCGTTGAGCGTTGGTCGCCTTTATAATCAATCGATACCAATGGCCGCGCTTCAAAACCGAGAATGCCTTTGAGCTCATTTTCTGAAGCGGCTTTAAGTAGCGCGTTGACTTCTTCCGCGCTGGTATCGCGTTTCACATCAAAAATAATGTCAGTTAACGAGGCATTGGCCAGCGGCACACGCACCGCGTGACCGTTAATTTTGTCTTTCAGATCGGGGAAGATTTCCACAATCGCTGTCGCAGAACCTGTAGTTGTTGGGATCAAACTCATACCACAAGCACGCGCACGACGTAGATCTTTATGCGGTGCATCCAAAATGGTTTGCGTGTTGGTCAAGTCGTGAATGGTCGTAAACGATGAGTGTTCAATACCCAGTTGCTCATGAATCACTTTGACGATAGGCGCAATGCAGTTGGTGGTGCAAGAAGCGGCCGTAACAATCTGATGTATTTGTGGATCAAAGATGTGGTCATTGACCCCAACCACGATATTGGCAATCCCCGCTTCTTTTACCGGAGCCGATACCACCACGCGTTTAACACCTTGCACTAAATACTGATTCAAAAACTCAGATTTGCGGTGTTTACCTGTTGCTTCGATGACCACATCACAACCAGACCAATCCACATCATTGATCGCTTTTTGTTGTGAGGTACGAATAACCTTACCGTTGGCAATGATCGCATTACCGTCGCTTGTCACTTGGTGATGCCAACGGCCTTGTATTGAATCAAATTCGAGCAAATGAGCCAAGGTCGCCGCGTCACCCGCAACGTCGTTAATTTGCACAAATTCGATCTCTGGCCAATCAAATGACGCCCTTAATGCTAAACGACCAATGCGGCCAAATCCGTTAATTCCGACTTTAATCGACATCTTTATTTCCTTTTATCCCTTCTAAACACAGCATTCTGGGCGAGATTCCATCTCTGCCAGCCTTTGCATATCTTGTTGGTATTCTTTTTTCAGGCAGTTGGATTCCACCAGCCCTTGAATTTGTTTTTTCATCCATCCGGGTAGTTGGTCCGATAACCGATAAAACACCCATTGGCCTTGCCTTGTATCAACCACCACGCCACTGGAACGAAGTAGAGCCAGATGGCGAGAAATTTTCGGTTGGCTCTCATTTAACGCTTGTGTCAACTCGCCGACACACACTCGTTGCTCGCGTGCAATCATGAGTAAACAGCGCACCCGTGTTTCATCGGACAGCAATTTAAAAAACTGATGAGGTAGCATTTTACTTATCTCTGCATATACGGATATGCATATGTATCATATAAAAAGAAATCGCTGTCAATAGAAAAGTTACCGCTAAATAAAAGTTACCGCTGACTTCAGAGAACAATGCTAAAGCGAGCAGTAAAATAGCTGATGGTATGTTGCAGGGCTTTTGTGGCATTTTGATTACAATCGATTTCCCAATAGATCTATTTTTGATACGCCTATCATACCCCGATGCATCGCAACATTGGGATCAAGAGTTCGTGCGTAGCAGAACATAGATGACGTTTCTAACTCATTCACAAACATTTCACATTTTCAAAACAGTCTACGGTTATGAAATTTAATGAGAAAAATATCCTGAAGTTCGGACTCAGAGAGCGCTAGTATTTCTTTTTCATACGCAGCGCAACGTTGACCAAGGCAATCAACACCGGCACTTCAACCAAGGGCCCAATCACACCCGCAAATGCTTGATCGGAATTTAAACCGAACACGGCAATGGAGACCGCAATCGCCAGTTCAAAGTTGTTGCCTGATGAGGTAAAAGCAATTGAGGCATTTTGATCGTAAGGAATGCCCAGTTTTTTACCAATGAAAAAGCTGACAAAAAACATCACTAAGAAGTAAATCACTAAAGGGATGGCAACGCGTATCACGTCCATCGGCAGTTCAATGATCATCTCGCCTTTCAGGCTGAACATCAAAACTATCGTCGCTAGTAGTGCCACCAGCGTAATCGGTGAAATACGCGGAATAAACTCCTCGTTGTACCATTGCTCACCTTTCGCGGCCACCAACCATTTGCGGCTCAAAAAGCCAGCTAAAAATGGGATACCGAGATAAATCAGCACACTTTCTGCGATATCGAGAATGGTAATATCAACCACAAAGCTCTCGAGCCCAAAATACGGCGGCAAAACAGTAATAAATAGCCACGCCATAAAACTGTAAGTGACAATTTGAAATGCACTGTTGAGCGCCACCAACGCTGCGCCGTACTCTTTGTTCCCACCGCTGATATCATTCCACACCAATACCATCGCGATGCAACGCGCCAGACCAATTAAGATCAGTCCGACCATATAACCGGGATAATCGCGTAAGAAAATGATCGCCAGCGCAAACATTAAAATAGGCCCGACAATCCAGTTCATCACTAAAGAGAGTGTGATGGCGCGTTTATCACGAGTCACTTCACCTAGCAGGCTGTAATTCACTTTTGCCAGCGGTGGATACATCATCAAAATCAAACCGATCGCCAGCGGAATATTGGTCGAACCGACCGACATATTTTCATTCCATTGCGCTACTTGCGGAAAGAAGACACCGATCGCTACCCCTAACCCCATCGCAAGGAAAATCCACAAGGTTAAATAACGATCGAGAAAACTCATTTTTTCGGCTGCAGAGGCTTCTGCGCAGACAGGTAATTCACTCATACATCACATCTCTCGGTAAGTCTAAAAGGGAGCCGCGCACAACTTTCTACTTACAGCCATGGCGAAATAGCAACGCTAAAATTTCATTCATTTTGACAAGATGGGTGAGCAATACGCGTTAGCTCTTGCGCAATCAATGCAGCATTGTGGCTCAGCGTGATGTCCAATATCTGCACCATCCAACTTTCCAGCTCAGGATTAATTTGGTAGTACACCCACTTGCCGCGCCGCTCATCAATCACTAATTCATTTTTTCTCAGTTCAGCTAAATGACGTGACACCTTAGGCTGACTTAATTGCAACGCATTCATTAAATCACACACACACAACTGCCCTTTGTGCTTCATCAACAGCAAGGATTTAAGCCTCGTCTCTTCAGACAAGGATTTATAAAAAGATAAACTGCGGCACATAAACAATACATATGGAATATCGAATGTGTTCAAGTGTAAGGAGCAAAAGAATAAAAGTCAAACACCAGAACTATCCTCGCGTACGACCGGCAGCGCTTGAAAAACACCGTGATAACGGGAGGAATCGACGACTGCAATACAAATAGTGATCGTTTGGTTGACCTACACCACATCAATGATTAGGATCACATTTTCAAAATCAACCAAGAGATGTTGCGAATGCTGCTTACGCCGCCCTAGATTGATCTTTACCTCTCACAACTCACCTTTTTATTTCATTTTTTAGAGATTAAGTATGCTACAAAATATTAAGCGCGATTGGTTTTCCAATGTGCGAGGGGATGTTCTAGCTGGCACTGTCGTTGCGTTAGCATTAGTTCCTGAGGCAATAGCCTTTTCTATCATCGCAGGTGTAGACCCTAAAATCGGCCTTTACGCTTCATTCAGTATTGCCGTGATCATTTCAATTGTCGGTGGACGCCCCGGCATGATCTCAGCAGCCACTGGAGCAATGGCGCTGTTGATGGTTACTTTAGTCAAAGAGCATGGCTTGCAATATCTACTGGCAGCCACTGTTTTGACCGGGGTTCTACAAATACTGGCCGGTTACCTCAAACTGGGCGATTTGATGCGTTTTGTATCACGTTCGGTCGTGACGGGGTTTGTTAACGCGCTGGCGATTCTGATTTTTATGGCGCAATTACCAGAGCTGACCAATGTAACATGGCACGTTTACGCCATGACACTCGGTGGGCTGGCGATTATCTACCTATTCCCCTACGTTCCTGTGATTGGCAAATTGCTACCTTCGCCATTAGTGTGCATTATCGCCTTAACTCTGATTGCTATCAGCTTTGGCATTGATATTCGCACTGTGGGCGATATGGGTGAATTACCAGATACTTTACCGATATTTTTATGGCCAGATGTTCCGCTCAACCTTGAAACCTTATGGATTATATTTCCTTATTCAGCCGGATTGGCCGTTGTCGGTTTATTAGAATCAATGATGACAGCAACCATTGTTGACGATTTAACCGATACCAGCAGTGATAAAAATCGTGAATGTAAAGGCCAAGGTATCGCCAACATTGCCACCGGCTTTCTTGGCGGCATGGCTGGTTGTGCGATGATTGGTCAATCGATCATCAACATTAAATCCGGCGGACGCGGCAGGCTCTCTACTTTTTGCGCCGGTATTCTACTGATCATCATGGTGGTGTTTTTAAGTGATTGGCTCAAGCTCATCCCGATGGCGGCTTTAGTGGCGGTAATGATCATGGTTTCCATTGGGACCTTCTCTTGGAGTTCGGTAAAGGATCTCAAAACTCACCCACTTTCTACCAGCATCGTGATGATCGCGACCGTCGTTGTTGTGGTTGCAACCCATAACTTAGCGATCGGTGTCGGTGTCGGCGTGCTGCTTGCTTCTCTTTTCTTTGCTAACAAAATTGGCCGCTTCATGGTGGTTAAAAGTGAACTCTCTGAAAATGGAGAAGAACGTACCTATCGTGTTGTTGGGCAAGTCTTCTTTGCTTCGTCAGATCAATTTATGAACGCGTTTGACTTCAAAGAGGTCTTAGAGCGTGTCACTATCGACCTCTCTGCAGCGCACTTTTGGGATATTACTTCGGTTTCTTCGCTAGATCGTGCTGTTATCAAATTCCGACGCGAAGGGACCGATGTAAACATCATCGGTATGAATGAAGCAACAGCAACGATTGTCGATAAATTCGGCGTGCATGGTAAGCCAGAAGAAGTTGAAAAGCTGATGGGCGGACATTAAGGAACAGATTATGACCAATATTATTGCTTGCATCGATGGATCGATTTATTCACAGTCGGTCGCCAATTTAAGCGTGTGGACCGCCAAAAGCTTACACGCACCATTAACCTTACTGCACGTACTTGATAAAGCGGCTAATCAAACCGAAAGTGAACTGTCTGGTAACATCGGTTTAGGCAGCCGAGAACAGCTGTTGAAAGAGCTTATTGAACTAGACGAAAAGCGTTCTAAACTGGCCTTAAGGCACGGTAAAGCGTTACTCAATGAGCTAGAAACTAAAGCTCATGAACAAGGTTTACAAGATGTGCATAAACTGCAAAAGCACGGAAACCTGCTGGAGACTTTGCTTGATCTTGAAAACGAAATTCGTGTATTGGTGGTCGGTAAATCAGGTGAAGTGCACCAAAACGACGCCATGGCTGTTGGCTCTCAATTAGAGAGTATCGTGCGTACAATGAAGTCCCACACCTTAGTGGCAACGGGTGATTTTACGCCACCACAAAGCTATCTATTAGCCTTTGATGGCAGTGAAATTAGCCAAAAACTAGTGGATAAAGCCATTAAAACACCGCTGCTAAAAGGGCTGGAGTGCCATTTGGTGATGGTGGAAGATAACCACGATAAAGCGATCGCGTTTAAAGCTGCCGCCGAAAAATTGTGTGAACACGGTATTCACGTTGTGGAAGCGTGCTTATCTGGCGAAGTTCATAAGGCGATTCTTCAGTACCAACAACAAAACCAACTTGGCATGATCGTCATGGGCGCGTTTGGACACTCTAAACTTCGTCAGTTTTTTGTTGGTAGTAACACCACTCGGCTCTTAGCTGAGTCAAGCGTACCTATGTTGTTGATACGTTGACAGTTGATGTATTAATCACGTAGATGAAAGCCTTCCTCGGAAGGCTTTTTCTATATTGAAACAATGTGCTGTAGAAAGTGGCTATGACTTTTAACCATTAAAATAAACAGAACAAGGCTATTCACGCTCTTGCGAGTACTTCTCCACATGCCGGTTCAAAAAATACATACCCGCCGAGCTCAACACATAATGTTTGTCTCCACATGGATAGAGAAAATTACGATCAGCCAGATAAGTCATTGCTTTATCCCACGCTTCAATACCGAGTGCTTGGCGAATATCGTTATAAATGGTTTGACTTGCAATCTCTTCAAGTGACGTGCGGCCTAAACCAATTGCTGGCGTGGCTAAATCATCCAGATCAAAGCCTTTGTCCACCCAGTAACGCGCAATGATCAACAACATGGCTTGGATCTTGGTCGCATTGGTATCAGCGTCTTCTTCTACTTCATTGCGACTAATATAGAAAAACTCACCCTCTACATTGAAATTCAAGCTATAACCGATATGCAGATAAAGCTGAGTAAAGTGATCTAGGTGGCTGTACAACTCAGTGTAAAGTGGGCTATCGGTAAACTCATGCTGGTAAAGATCGTAAACCTGCTTGGTGATTACTCTGCCATTAACAAAAGTCGCGTAGATCTGTTGGCTTTTCGCCATATTGATTTGTGAAAAAACCGTGGTCATTGCTTCACTCTCTCGGTTCGGATTTTACGATATAGATAAATGGTATTTTCTTGTACTAAGCGGTGACGAGAATTGGTGACTTTCACTACATGGCCATCAAGCATCTCATCACTACGCAGCACGAAGTTAAGCCCTTCCAGCAAATCGACGAAATGATAGTCCACAAAATGCATTTTTAACCTACGGTGCAGTGCCAAGGTCAAATCTTGATACTCCGCCATTTGCATCTGCTTGACCAACTGATAGATCTGCTCTGCACGCGCTAATCGACGCTCCATCGAATCATCTTTTGAGCTCGTCAGTTGCACATAGCGATGTTGCCTCAGCAAACTCTGATCCGCGACTCTTGCTTCAATGTCACTCACCACATTATTGAGGTAAGCTTCAGAGCTACTGATGCGTAGCACTTTGGGCCTTGCTTGCTGCATTAGCCCCATAAACGCACCGTTATTGCGGGCAAAATCACCATCAATCAGGCTACGCTTAAGGTTATGCCGAGTCGCATCGAGTGCTTCGGTCAACTCGACAAACGCAGCCTCAATCGCATTAAACTGCTTGAGACGTTTTTTCGAGCGGGCGAGGAACTGATCGACGGAATGCGATACTTTGCTGATCTGGTTATGAAAGCTGTTAAAACTGATCTCATATCTCAGCATGGCGGTTGCCCTTTGATGATCCTGGTGTAGCTCAAACTGACGACGCAGTTTTTGTAAGCACTCAAACAAATTTGGACCATCTTGCAAGCGGCTTTTTTCATCCAAAAACTGCCGAGTAGGCAAAATATGCCGCGACAACAAGTGGGAAATTTTGCTGATCGACTCGCGCTGGAGTAAGGAGAACGCGTGAGGATTCTCTGCTTTAGCCGCCAATTCGCTTGCCTCACTCAGCTCTTGGTTGATGGTCTGCATTTTAACCAGATTAAGCCGAATACTGTTGAGCAACTCACTCAAACGGTGAAAGAGCTCATCGATTAGCTCTTTGTAATCAAGATCAGCATCGCTGAACAATAAGGTGCCCGATTCAATCCGGCTGAGTAGCAAACGCAGCCCACCTAGCTGAGTTTTCAGAGCAACATCAGTGAGATCTTGAAACAAACTGCGGTCAAACAATCGAAAAACACCTATCACTGAGTGGTCGAAGATAAGCCGACTCTCTCCACCAAACTCATCCTTATCGACTAAAATATGCGCTGAAAGTAGGTTTTCGGTGGAGAAAGCCGACCTAAGTTGCTTCCTTTTATCATGACCTTGACTCTGCATGTAACGATGTAGACGCCCGACAAAAGTCGACTCTCGGACATAAGGTTCACCGATCTCGTCCATTTCACGGATCATGTCACGCATAATGGTATGGTGCTCAAGCATGATGGCAAACGTCGGGATGGTCAGCAGGCGTTGATCACTCATCAGCCTCTCCAAACATATCAAGTTGCTCGCGATCCAGCGCGCTGCCTTTAGTGACAAAACAGTCTGCCATACCAGTAAATGCGATCGTTCTCGCAGGATGATACGGTGTGGCGGTGCGCATCGAGTCCAATCTGAAATGTTGGCCAAATTTGAAAATGATTTCGCTTGATGCCGAATTAGTCGACGCGCTCAACACTCGAAAACCCGCCTGTTTTAAATTCGGCAGCAACCAATCAAATTGAGAGCTGTCGACCGAAGCGCCCTCATCAATGATCAGTGGAAAATGCGTAGTACACGCCTTGTTTCTCAGCCGACCTAGCAGAATTTCCACCAGCTTGAGGTTGATCAACATGATGGTGGAAGTCGATTGAGATTTGCTCTCCCAACCACTTTGCCCTTGTTTTTTGACCCGATAGGCAATACCAGACACAATCTGTTCCATGGTCAGTAAAGCCGCTTTTCCATCTGGGAAAAATTTCTGACTAAAGGCTTTTAGGCGTTCAATAAATTGTTCTGAAGCTTTTTGATCTGAGTGGGTATCAAGATGCTCAATTTCACCGACCAAATCACTAAAACGGGCTTCGACTTTGATCTCTGCTTCGACCTGAAGCAAATCATTAATCGTCACGTCCGCAAAAGATAGGTTAATACTTTGCTCAAACAGACGCACCATTTCGCGGTTATTTTTCAGCTCATTGATGATGCTGTGAATGGAATGCTTATGCTCAACAAAGTTTTTACGCAGAATGTCAAATTCTTCTTCCAATCCCTGATACCGCGATTGAAGCTGTTCGAAAGCATGCACTAACAATTCATCATCAACAAACGAACGCATCAGCTGGTCATCATTCTCTAGTACTTGGTGACGCACAAAACCTTGGACGCCTTCCACGATATCGGATCTTGCTTGCCATTTGCTTTGTAGATTGTCGATACAAATATGTAAATTGTCTTCGCTAATCGCCAGCAATGGGTCTGGCATCACTGAAAATCCGCTGGTAGATAAACCGTGAGCTTGTAACTGTGCTTTGGCTAACTGCCAATGCTGAGTCAGTTTTTCCAACTCGGCCTTTAACTGTGCCACTTTTTCTTGTTGGCTATAAAATGTTTGCCGCTCTTGATCGACGAGTTCTTTCTGGCGGTCAAGCTGCCGTTTGAGCTGTTGCAGCTTGTTTTCGACCTCTTCAAGCTCTTGATTGAGGATTTGCAACTGTTGAGTATTATTGTTGCTGGCCAAAAGTAATTCGATTTCACCTCGGGTACGGCTGATTTCAGTTTTTAGCGCGGCGATGTTTTTTACCTGCTCAAAACGGTTTTCATTACCAATTGCGACGATTTCAGCAACGCGTTTGCGTTTGATCTCCAGCTGCGCTCGAACCTTATCCAGTTGCGATTTATCAGACTCGCGCCTGTCCAGCGACAGTGCATCAAGCTCTACCCCAAACCAATCATAACCCACTCCATTAGGTTGGATCAGATCGGTAAAGGCTTCCATCACCTCAGCTTCCAAAGCAGTTAAGGCTCGTCCTGGGTTGGCTTCTGCAATATCAAGGTTCACCGCTGCCAGTTTTAACCACACGGGTGGGGGTAACTGGTTAAACAACTTGTATTGCTGATTGTCCACCGATGTCTGGTAGCGTAGTTCCATTGCTTCATACTTAGCAATGGTCTGATTGAGTTCAAGTAACTCTTGGTGACGTTTTTCAGCATCCTGTTTCAGCTCCAGTTCTTGCTCTTTCAAGGCCAGATGTTCACGGTGACCTTCAATAATGAGATCGATAGTCTCAGATTGATCATACTGATTGATGATCAACTGAGTTTTCTGCACGAGGTCATCAAGTTTCTTCTGCTGACGCAACCAAATGTTTCGCTCGCCATTGAGCATTTTCTGCTCACTTTCCGTATCCGTGCATGCTTGATGCGCAGAACGTACGCGGTTATCAATAAGCTTAAGTTGGCTCTCTTGTTGTGCTAACTCTTTGCTCTGTTTGTCAATGTGACTTTGCGCCATCATGCTGTACTGCATTAGCGCTTGTTCCGCGTTTTTGTTACGCATTAATTCACGATAACTGGCAGCCAGTGTGTCAAACTCAGGTCTTAGACTTTCAATCTCTTTCAGCAGCCGTTCACGACGAGCCAGCGCATCATTGTGTTCAATAAAAGCATCAATATCGAAATTGAGCGCATCTTTACGCTCTTTTTTCTGCGTTTCAATGATATTGGCTACCGCAAGGCGCACTGTGTCCGAGCCAGTTTTCATATCAAACAGTAAGCGTACCAGAGAGCGAAAAGCGTCGACATTGGCATCTTCGGTGGTGCTAAGCGGGAACAAACAAAAACGCATTGCATCCACATCAAGCAGTTGATTGGCGTAAATCAGTTCTTTGATGGCCGCAGAGCGCACTAAGGTTTTAAAGTACTTATCTTCACGCTTAAGGAAGGCTTGCACTTTGCTTGGGCTCAATCCCTCTACTCGACCGCCAATGCCATCATCGCCACTATCGGCATCCCAAAATAAGGGGCGGATTTGATCATAACGCAGCGAGGTGAACAGACGACGATAGTCGAGCTTATCGGCGCTACCGCGATAGAGAATTTGACAATGAGGCAAACGCCCTCCTAAATAGTTGTCACACTCTAAGATCAAAAAGCTACTGCTGCTGGGAAAATAGTGTTCAAAACTCTCGTCATCGGAGAAGAATTTACCTTCTTTATCTGAAAAACCGAATTTCTTGGCCGAGTTTTTGAAGTTTTCTTCCGGCAGTAAAAACAATCGAATAGCATTGAGAAGCGAGGTTTTACCGATATTGCCACCACCGATCAATATTCCCCCTTCACGAAGGTCAATTTCGGCGATGGCTACCCCAGCCGAGTCGACCGCGACAAGGCGTGAAATGCTAATCAGCAGGTTATCGATAGCGTCGTTATGCATGGCTTAATCCTGTGGTGATGCAGGCAGTAAGGCTTCCTGCTCTAGAAAGGCGCGGGTTTGATTGAGTATATCGGCTTCTCGTGATAGGCCCAATTCGCGGGCTAGCTCAATCGCCGCAACGAGTTGTTCGGCACTCTTCGGAACGAGTTTGAATTGATTTCGATGGACGTCCCAATCCGGCGGTGCTAACCAACGGCACTGGGGCAACGATTTTTTTAGCGTTTGAAAAATTGTCAAACCACCTAAGTCGAGGTCTTGCGCACAATAAATGACCTCATATTGTGTAAGAAAATTGCGGTTGAGCAGGTGACAGATCTGATTGCCCGCACCGAGTAAGATATCGCAACTATCGGCCAAATCCGAACACTCAAGAGCATCAAAAAATGCGTGGTAACGGTAGAAATTTTCAATATTTTCGATGATCACCGCGTGACGACCGCTAAGCTGACCTTCCGTTTTGAATCCCTTTTCATCACTGAGCACAACAAACGGAACCTGTGCCTGACAATGACGATTTAATAACAAGATATGAGCAAAACTACTGGAGAAATCATGGGAGCGACCACTTTTTGCGGCGCTGATCCTATCCTGCGCTATAGGCAAATAGAGTGCATGATGCTGAGCACTGTCAATAATGCTTAATTGATAACCACCACGCACACGGACAGCTTGGTAAATGTTTCTCCACTCAAGGAAGTCAGAAAATGGCAGACAGCGGATAAAACGATCAAGGTTGATCGCCTCTCCCCTTTCTATTTTATCCAGATATTGATTGAGCTTCATGGCGATGGTTCCGTTATCTGTCTGATACCAAAGATTAAACTCTATCGCTATGCAAAAGCCATATCAATATCAAAATTAGGGATTGGAAGCCCGTTGTAATTGGTAATACAAAAAAATGCCGGACGTTGTACCTAATAATGCTAATAGGAGCCAAATCCAGTTGGCTGAAAAATTTTGACCAAGTAGCCACCCTGCCGAACTGTTTCCCACAAAAGCAAACAGCCCGCCAACGCAAGATTGTAATCCGTAGTAACTGGCCAATTTTCTTGATGGCGCGAAGTGGGGTATATAAGCCCCAAGCAATGGATAGACCATCATCGAACCGAAACTGAGCAGTATTGCACACAAAATAAAAGGTAATGCTGGCCATGGTGGAAACGAAACACTGAGTACTAAAAATGCACAGCCCATGAGTGTCATGCCCCACCCCATGCCCTTGGCCGTGCCAAAGGAGCGGTCAATCCAACGACTGACTGACATTTGTAAGGTTACCCCCATGAGAGAAGCGATCATAAAGACCCAGGTAATAACAGTGGGATCATTCGTCTCGGCTCTCGCATGAGCGGGTATTGCCATGTAAAGTTGATGAAATAGTACTTGGTACATAGAGGCGGCGAGAACAAAGGCCATAAAAGGTTTGTTGCTTAGCATCTGCTTCCATTCCGCCCAAAATGGCTGCCGAATAATGGAAGAAACTTCCTCTTGATGCGGTAAGAAAAACCACTGTAATACGAGCAATAAGGCAAACACGCTCGCCGCTAACACGCCAACAAAGATAAAGCTGAAAGCCAGTAAAGCCAGACCAACTAATGGCCCCAATAACATTCCAGCCTCACTGGCTAGGTTTTGTAGGGCAAAGACTCGAGTACGTTGACGGCTTTCAGGGTACTCCGCCGCGAGATACGCTTGGCTGCTAGGAGTAAATAATGCGCCAGCAAACCCGGTAGCAAACGCCCCAGCGATAATCCAACCCAATTCAGTACTGACGGCAAGCAGTAAAAAACCTGCAATTCTTACAACACAACCTAGCAAAATCATCGGTTTGTAACCAAAGCGATCCCCTAACGTCCCACCGACTAAAAACAACCCCTGCTGGCTAAGCACGCGCAAGCCAATCACTAGGCCAATATAAGCGCTACTTAACCCTAAGTGTTGTAAGTGGTCAGCCAGGTATGGCATTAACATATAGAAGCCGAGGTTGAAGCTCAGGCTATTCGCTACCAACACTTTTCCTGCAGGCGAAAGGCGTTGCCAATCTTGCACTGTCGCAACCAAGGAGCGGCGCATTATTGGAACGGCTCCATCAGTACATCAATTCGTCTCAGCTTTAAATGCATTTTCGATCTACAACGACCCTGTTTGAGACTAACTTGCTCAAGCTTCTGTGCTTTTCGGATCTGAATACTCCTCATCACTGCGTTGTTAGCTCTGGGGAACGTCGAGTACGAATAAAAGGGATCCCCTGATCATCGAGCAATACATCCGCATCCACTTGATATAACTGGTGAATCAATTCAGAAGTGAGTAAGTCTTGTGGTTTACCCTGCGCTAATAATTGGCCTTGTTTCATCACCAGTAAGTTATCGGCGTATTGTGCGGCAAGGTTGAGATCATGCAAAACCATGATGGTGGTGTATTGATGTTGACGAGTTTGATTGACCAAATGTTCTAACAAAACATGTTGATGATGTAAGTCGAGTGCACTCACAGGTTCATCCAGCATTAGGATTGACGGACGCCGCATCAGCGCTTGAGCAAACAAGATCATCTGGCACTGTCCACCACTCAAAGTTCTAACATCTCGGTGCGCAAGGTGGCTAAGGCCCAAACTGGAAAGAATTGATAGAGCATCGTTGAGCATCTGGTTGTCGATACGCATACTCAGGGCGTCCAAACGCCCAAGCAGAATAACTTCAATCACTGACAAATTAACATCAAGATGGATATCTTGCGGCATATAGCCAAACTGGTTTCGCCATTGAGCGAGGCTATGTTTACTCAATACCTGTTGATTAAATCGAATTTCCCCAGCTTGCATGCGTATATCACCAAACAAGGTTTTGAGTAAGGTACTTTTCCCTGTTCCATTTGGCCCCAGAATTGCGGTGACGTGACCCGGTTCTAATGAAAAATTAACCGCTTCGGCCAAAACTAATTCACCAAACTGAACATGCAGATTGTTAACATGCAGCATCTAACGCTTCCTCGCAATGATCAGCCAAAAGAAAAAAGGCACCCCAACAATGGCGGTGACAATCCCAATAGGAAAGAGTGCACCAGGCACAATCACTTTCGACAACACAGAAGCAATCGATAAAAGAAGAGCTCCGATTAAAAAGGATAATGGCAGAAAGAAACGTTGATCTTCCCCTACCAGAATTTTGGCAATATTGGGTGCAACAATACCAATGAACCCAATAATTCCGACGAAGCTGGTTACGGTGGCGGTCATAACTGCCACAATCAATAATGTCTTTAGCCTTAACCTCACAATATTGACTCCGAGGCTTTTGGCTCGCTCTTCGCCTAAACGTAATGCCGTCAGTTTCCAAGCATCTTTGAGTAACAGCAATACACTCAAACTTACCACCAAAGCGGTGATCATCAGGTTATTCCACGTGGCTTTAGATAAGCTGCCAAACAGCCAAAATAAAATTTGTTGGCTCAGCTCCGGTGACGAGATGAACTGCACCAATGACAGCAGAGACTGGAATAGAAATAGCAAAGCAATACCAGCAAGGATCAATTGCCCTGAACCGATATGGCGAACCGACGCCAGAGCAAACAGAAAACAAGCAGAAATCATGCAGCAGACAAAAGCGCCGAGTGGCACCGCAAAATGGCTATCCATGCCTAAAGAACCAATATAGAGCACCAATGCAGCGCCAAATCCCGCGGCAGCCGCCATTCCCAACGTATAAGGACTCGCCATAGAGTTATTAAGTAAGGTTTGCATTTCTGCGCCACCCACGCCGAGCGAGCCGCCCACAAAAATGGCCATTAACGCGATGGGTAAACGTAAATTTTTTACGATCACCTGTGTTGACTCATCCACTTGAAAAGGAAGACCAACCCATTCCAGCAGAGCATGTAAAACTGAGGTCACATCGATCATCGATGGGCCGGTCATAATATCAAGGATAAAAGAAAAGGCGAGCAGCACGCCGAAAGTGAGCAGCATCCAACTACGACGACGCTCGCTTTTACGCTGCGTCATTACCGCTTCTTGTAGTACATCAGAGATCATTTTTTATTAACCTGTTAAAGCAACATCCGTCCGCTTTGAATAAATCTCAGCCAAAGTGGATGCTCACCGCGATCCATTTGCCAATATGGCAAAGGTCTCTTAGGGCTTGGTAGAGCGATGGATAATAGCATTCAATAAATGGTAATTACTATGATTTGCGCTTGCTAAATAATAACTATTTGCATAACTGTTTGTTATATTCTTATAATCCTTTGAAGAATCTCAGGCTAACCAATCTAGTCAATATCAACCCCCTTGCACACTTAAAGAGTTTACCGTATGCACATAAAGTTCCTCCTTTTGGCTTCGCTGGCGTTTAGCTCGGTCGCCTTCTCTGCGGTGACGACCGTCACCGATGTATTAGATAGACAAGTGACCTTTGAGGCACCCGCTCAACGCGTTATTGTTGGGTTTTATCCTGAAGACTATATGGCGATAGGTACAGAATCGGCTTATGACAATGTGGTTGGAATGTCGAAATATATTTGGCAAGCTCGTCCGACAAACTGGGAAATGTACGTCAAACATCGTCCAACACTGGATGACATTCCCGAAATCGGCCGCGTAGATACCAACTCATTTTCGCTAGAAAAAGTCATTAGTTTGAACCCTGACCTTATCATGCTTGCTGATTGGCAATACAAAGCATTAGGTACTGAAGTTTCTCGTCTCGAAACGATGGGAATACCGATTGTGGTCGTTGACTACAATGCCCAGAGCGTAGAACGACATGTGAAGAGCACTCAATTAATTGGCATCATTACTGGCCAAGAAAAACGGGCAGAAGCGATTGCCGGTGAATATCAACAAAACATAGCGATGATCACTCAACGCCTTAACGCAGCCAATAAACCTAAACCTAAAATCTATACAGAATATGGCGCAACAGGCGTTAATGAAGTGGGTTATACCTTTGGCAAAAATATGTGGGGAGCCATCGCAACCATCGCAGGAGGCGATAATATTTCCGCCCCTTATGTCGAATGGTGGGGAAAACTGAATCCAGAACAGATTATCGCTAGCAACCCAGACGTCATTGTTATCACGGGCTATGAATCAGGCAGTGTTGACAGTGCCATGGTTATTGGCCAAGGCGTATCAGAACAAACAGCGAAGCGACAATTAGCCGGGTTTAAACAACGGCTCGGCTGGTCTTCCATTAATGCGGTTAAGAACAATCGGATGTATTCCGCCTATCATGGCGCATGTCGAACCATTATGGATGGTGCAATGATTCAGTTTTATGCCAAAGCGCTATACCCAGATCTCTTTACCGACCTAGAAC
>NZ_NDIM01000343.1:0-3100 GCF_002241375.1 Vibrio sp. V19_P1S1T109
TTCAAAAGAAATAATAACTTGCCTCAGATCAAGAAAAAATCGTTTGGCATGAAACTAAAACTAAAACAAAGTTGAAAGATTAAAAAATTATTGAATAATGAGGGTCACGTAAACCAAGAAGTTGTATACTTCAACACTTAGTCTAAAACAGGAAACTTACCCCATGTCGAACTCGTTTGTTTTGGTTATTAACTCTGGCAGCTCATCACTGAAGTTTGCGGTGATTGATTCAAATACGGGGGATGCCGTACTGAGTGGTCTAGGTGAATGCTTTGGGCTTGATGATGCCCGTATGAGCTGGAAGTTTAACGGAGAAAAAGCCAATTGTGTGATTCAAGGTGAAGCGAATCACCACCTGTTGGCGGTTGCAAAACTGGTTGAGCTTGTGAAAAGCTACGGCTTGATTGATGACGTCGTTGCGATTGGGCACCGCGTAGTACATGGTGGCGAGAAGTTTACTAAGACCGTTAAGTTAGACGAAAAAATCGTCAACGAAGTTGAAGCGCTTAGTGATTTAGCACCGTTACATAATAAAGCACACGCGATTGGTATGCGCGCGGCAATGCTAGCGTTTCCTGAGTTACCGCAGTTTGCTGTTTTTGATACCGCTTTCCACCAAACCATGCCAGCAAAAGCCTACACAGGTGCGATTGCAAAAGAGCTATACACTGAGTTTGGTATTCGCCGCTATGGTTTCCACGGAACAAGCCATTATTTTGTGAGCCGTGAAGCGGCAAAAATGATCAACAAGCCAGTTGAAGAAAGCAGCTTTATTTCTGTTCACCTTGGTAATGGTGCGTCAGTGTGCGCAATTAAAGATGGTCAGAGTGTCGATACCAGTATGGGTTTTACACCGCTTTCCGGTTTGATGATGGGCACTCGCTGTGGTGACCTTGACCCCGGCATCATTGAATTTCTATTGAAGAAGGGCTGGACACAAGAACAAGTGTTTAATTCATTGAACAAAGCCTCTGGTTTCTTGGGTGTTTCTGGTTTAACCAGCGATGCACGTGGCATTCTAGAAGCCATGGAGCAAGGTCATGAAGGCGCTACATTGGCCTTCCAAGTCTTCACCTACCGTGTGGCGAAATACATCGCGTCATACCTTGCAGCGCTTGATTCGCTCGACGGTATTATTTTCACCGGTGGTATTGGCGAAAACGCATTGCCTATTCGTCGTGAAATTCTACGCAACCTGAAAATTCTTGGTTTTGTGGAAGATGAGCAAGGCAACGAGCAAGCTCGATTCGGTAATGCTGGCATTATCGCAAAATCAGACATGCTAAATGCAGTAGCGCTTGTGGTACCAACTAACGAAGAATTCGTGATCGCTCAACAGTCGGTTGAGTTGCTATAATTACATTTAAAATCAAATAGATAAAAGCGAGCTTAGTGCTCGCTTTTTTTGTACTCATATGTTGGATAGACCATCGCTAAGGATGTGCATGGCGACACCCCCATTACTAGCTCTATTGACTTCTACAATTCATTTTATGCCCTTAAATCAACAAGGTTCGTGTTGACTTGTTTATGCCCCGAAACAAGCTAACGCAATTACTCTAAAGATCGGCTTTGAACGACAAGCAGACACTAGTAGATAGTAAACTCACAGGGTATGCTACCTTGCAAAGTCTTGCTGATAAATGATACCTACAGGTAAATATGCGAAATTTTCTTGTCTTATTAATTACGATTCTTGCTTGTAAGTCATTCACAGCTACAAATAAGGAACTTAGGGGTATAAAATGGCACGTAGAATGCTAATTTGATGTAGGTTATCATCACCTGAACACCTCCGCTTTAATTGTTTTTTGGCGAATTTATTGTGTGCTTAAATATTCAGTTAATGTTTGGTTATAGATAAATACTTAGGTACAACCAATTATGCTTGACGCTTTCCTAGAGCAGTTACAAAAAAATGACTTTACTCGACACGAAGTAGAACAGCTAAAGCAATCTGCAAAGCTTTGTTCTTTGCCTAGTCGGCATATTTTTTACCATCAAGGGGAAGTTGCAAAAGAGATTTTCTTTCTATTAGAAGGAATATGTCACGCTGTTTATTTTACTGACAAGGGCAAAGAGTTTAGCAAACAGTTTTATTGGGAAAATGACTGGATCATTGGTTTTGAAAGCCTAGTTAACCAAACGCCATCACCATACCAACTTGAATCACTTACCCCTTGCTCGATTATGTCTCTCCCTATCGAAACATTAAGAACATGGCGTAAGAATAAATATAGTATTTATCTCAAGCTATTGGAAATACAACTGATGTATAAAGAAAACAAAGAACGTTTTATGTTGCTTTATACTCCAGAAGAACGCTATCAACAGTTCTGTAACAGTTATCCTAACTTGTTAGAGCGCCTCACCGATTATCAAATTGCAGCTTATCTTGGCATTACACCGATCAGCCTGAGTCGTATCAAAAAACGCAATCCAACTTAACAATTGTTAATGTCTAGACTTATTCACCTTGCTACATTTCGGATATCACTATGTGTAAGGCTGAATTAAAATGATTACTTGGCAACTCCATCCGTTTCCCCAATTAACAACAATGCAACTATATCAACTGCTAAAACTTAGAGTTGACGTGTTTGTTGTCGAGCAAGAATGTCCCTATCCTGAGTTGGATGGTAAAGATCACCAAGAAGGTGTTTACCACTTACTGGGTTATCAAGGTGGCAAGTTAATAGCCTGCGCACGCTTAATGTCAAAGGGGGTTAGTTATCCATCCGTCAGTATTGGTCGTGTTGCTATTTCAAAAAATTCTCGTGGAGGGGGCATAGGGCATCAACTGGTACAAGAGGCTCTATGTGCATGTGACAAGTTGTGGCCCAGAGAGTCAATCGAAATTGGCGCTCAAGAACACCTATCAGAATTCTACCAAAACCATGGATTTATGCCGACTTCTGTAATGTATTTGGAGGATGACATCCCACATATCGATATGAAGTTGGAAAAATAACAGTGTCTTTTCCTGTGGTAAACCTCGCGATTATCTTTCTCATATTAGGTAATCTTGCTGCTTCACTATCTGATGTCGCAGTTAAGTTACTTAATGGGGAGGTATCAGCCTTTCAGTACATTTTTATAC
>NZ_NDIM01000078.1:0-3087 GCF_002241375.1 Vibrio sp. V19_P1S1T109
GTGCTAGGTAATGCAGGAAGCTTTTTTAAAAATCCAATTATTAGTTTAGAACATTGGCAGGCTCTTCTTGAGAGTTATCCCGATCTTGTTTCTTACCCCGTGGAAGAAGGCAGAAAAGTAGCGGCTGGGTGGTTGATTGATCAGTGTGGGCTCAAAGGGTATAGCTTAGGTGATGCTCAAGTGCATCCGAAGCAAGCTTTAGTGTTGGTAAATAAAGGTAGCGCTACAGCCTTTGATGTTATTCAACTAGCGATTAAAGTTTGCATAGCAGTTCAGGATAAATTTTCGATATCTTTAGAGCATGAAGTCCGATTTTTAGATGCGATTGGTGAAACGAACCTTGAGCATCTTGCTAAGGAATTAAAGTGAAAGAGCACAGTGTCAAACTATCATTACTTCGTCATCTGGCCAGTGGCGAGTTTTGTTCTGGTGAGTTGCTAGGAGCAGAACTTGGTATTTCTCGCGCCGCAGTCAGTAAGCATATTAAAGGGATTCAAGAGTGGGGAATTGATATTTTCCGCGTCCAAGGCAAAGGCTATCAGCTTGCTCAATCACTGAATCTACTTGATGCGACACAGATCCAAAATGCCGTGCGTAACCCTGTCGAGCTTTTCCCCATTATCGATTCAACCAACCAATACCTGTTAGAACGTGTAGATAACCTTGCTTCGGGCAGCGTTTGCTTAGCAGAGTATCAGGCTAATGGACGGGGTCGGCGTGGGCGTCAGTGGATATCGCCTTTTGGCAGCAATCTTTATGTTTCCATGTACTGGCGACTCGACGCAGGGATGGCGGCCGCAATGGGGCTTAGCCTTGTGGTCGGGGTCGCGATTGTGGAAGCGCTAGCAAGCATCGGATTTGACGGTGTAAAGCTTAAGTGGCCGAACGATCTCTATTTTCAGGATAGAAAGCTGGCGGGCATTTTAGTAGAAATGACAGGGCAGGCTGGCGCAGCGGCACATTTAGTGATTGGGATGGGAATGAACATTTTCATGCCCGAAAATGAGCAATCCATTGACCAGCCATGGGCAAGTTTGTCGCAGGTAGCCGACGGTCTGAAAATAGACAGGAACTTGCTCGCTATTGTCTTTATTCAATCATTAGACCAAGCGCTACGTGATTACGAGCTTTATGGGATGAAGGATTTTATACCGCGCTGGAATCGACTCGATAACTTTATTGGTCGAAAAGTTAAACTGCTTATGGGCCCCAAAGAGGTCTATGGCGTGGTGCACGGAATCAACGAATATGGAGCAGTGTTGCTAGAAACAGAGAATGGAATGGAGAGTTACATTGGTGGCGAAATATCGTTACGCAAGGCAGAGTAACCGCTTTACCAAACTATTTTCTTAGTAGTATCTCTTCCACGGTATGATTGAGGCCTTTACGCAAAACTAACTGAGCGCGCTCTTTGGTCGGTAAAATATTATGTTGCAGATTTTTACCGTTGATCGAGTGCCAAATGCTCTCAGCTTTTTCTCTCGCCTCTAGCTCAGACAGTTTTGTGTAGTGGCTAAAGTACGATCCCGTCTCCTTAAAGGCGCTGTGACGAAACTTCATAAAGCGTTCAACATACCACTTTTCAATAAGTTGACTGTCCGCATCGACATACAGTGAGAAATCTAAGAAATCAGATATAAACACTCGATGTGGATCGTGTGGATAATCCATGCCGCTTTGCAAGACGTTCAATCCTTCAATGATCAACACATCTGGCCTATCGACGACTTTCTCTTCAGTGGTGATGTCGTAAGTAAGATGTGAATAGATCGGCGCGCTTACATTTCTTTTTCCTGCTTTAACATCCGACACAAACTGTACCAGACGTTTCATATCATAAGATTCAGGAAACCCCTTTTTCCCCATAATTCCTCTTTCATTAAGAATTTTGTTGGGAAAAAGAAACCCATCTGTCGTGATCAGTTCAACTTTGGGATGATTCTCCCAGCGTGAAAGAAGCGCTTTTAACAAACGCGCCGTAGTACTTTTCCCAACGGCGACACTTCCTGCGATGCCAATGATAAAAGGAGGCGATATATCGGTATTACCGAGAAATTGATGCAAAACCGCATTTCGGCTTTGTCTGGCGGCCACGTATAAATTAAGTAAGCGAGCCAAAGGCAGATAAATCTCAGCCGTTTCTTTCATCGTTAGGTTTTCATTAATACCTTGTAGCTCTTTTAAGTCAGCCTCAGAGAGAGTCATTGGGACAGAGTTACGTAGCTCGGCCCATTGATTGCGATCAAAAGAGATATAAGGACCCATAAAATACCTAACGATGAATGACAGAAAAAAGAAGAGGATGAAACATACATTAAGGTGAAAAGAATGGAAATGCCTTAAACGATAGAATTGAGTGAGAAAACGCATTTTGCTTGAAAAAGCAACGAACAGGCGAGATTTATGGAAAATTGGTTTTTTTTTAATATTTAGGCTTGCAAGGCTGAGCATCATTCAATAGAATGCGCTCCACTTATGCCGACTTAGCTCAGTAGGTAGAGCAACTGACTTGTAATCAGTAGGTCACCAGTTCGATTCCGGTAGTCGGCACCATTCTTTTTCGAAAGAATGAAGAAAAAATTTGGAGGGGTTCCCGAGTGGCCAAAGGGAGCAGACTGTAAATCTGCCGGCTCCGCCTTCGATGGTTCGAATCCGTCCCCCTCCACCATATTCTTAAGGAAATAGCTCTCAGAGTTACGTGTGCGGGCATCGTATAATGGCTATTACCTCAGCCTTCCAAGCTGATGATGCGGGTTCGATTCCCGCTGCCCGCTCCAATTTTTGAGTGCTGATATAGCTCAGTCGGTAGAGCGCACCCTTGGTAAGGGTGAGGTCCCCAGTTCAACTCTGGGTATCAGCACCAGCTCTCCAAGCAATTATCTCCTTTTGATATATACTCCTTACCAATAATTTTGGTTGCGTGGTCATCAAAGCCACCTAAATCCGTACCTAGAGGGACAACTCATGTCTAAAGCAAAATTTGAACGTACGAAACCGCACGTAAACGTTGGTACTATCGGCCACGTTGACCACGGTAAAACAACTCTAACTGCTGCTATCTGTACTACACTTGCAAAAGTGTACGGT
>NZ_NDIM01000329.1:0-3084 GCF_002241375.1 Vibrio sp. V19_P1S1T109
CAGTTATGCTGGTGGTTAGATAAAAACAGAATAATCATTGTGCCAATAGTCAAGGAATAACTATGCAAATTGGTGTACCAAAAGAGACCCTTACGGGTGAAACACGGGTTGCAGCTTCACCGAGTTCGGTAGCGCAATTAATCAAACTAGGCTTCGACGTCTCCATTGAAACTCAAGCTGGGGTTTTAGCCAGTTTTGATGATGCGGCTTTTGAGGCGGCTGGTGCCACGATTGTTTCGACACAAGATGTTTGGAATTCAGACATTATCTTGAAGGTCAATGCGCCGATTGTTGATGAAAAACAATCGATTGATGAGGTTGCTTTGATCAAAGAAGGGGCAAGCCTAATCAGTTTTATCTGGCCTGCACAAAACCCAGAATTGATGGAACAGTTATCAAGTAAAAAAATCAACGTGCTGGCGATGGACTCAGTGCCGAGAATATCCAGAGCACAAGCTTTAGACGCTTTGTCATCAATGGCTAACATTGCTGGCTACCGCGCTGTTGTTGAAGCTGCACATGAATTTGGCCGCTTCTTTACAGGGCAAATTACCGCAGCGGGCAAAGTCCCGCCGGCAAAAGTACTGGTTGCTGGCGCTGGCGTTGCTGGCCTCGCTGCTATCGGTGCCGCAGGAAGTTTGGGGGCAATTGTACGAGCTTTTGATGTTCGCCCAGAAGTAAAAGAACAAGTTCAATCAATGGGTGCAGAGTTTTTGGAAGTCGATTTCCAAGAAACGGCTGGTTCAGGCGATGGTTACGCCAAAGAGATGTCTGACGACTTTAATAAAAAGGCCGCTGAACTGTATGCAGCGCAAGCTAAAGATGTCGACATCATTATCACGACGGCTTTGATCCCTGGACGTCCAGCCCCTAAGCTGATCACCAAAGAGATGGTCGACAGTATGAGCGCTGGTAGCGTGATCGTCGATCTTGCAGCTGCAAACGGGGGGAACTGTGAATACACGGTTGCCGATCAGGTGATTACAACCGCCAATGGTGTGAAAGTGGTCGGTTATACTGATATGGTTGGCCGCTTACCAACACAATCCTCTCAATTATATTCAACAAACATCGTTAACTTGCTGAAATTGTTATGCAAGGAAAAAGATGGGTCCATCAATATTGACTTTGAAGACGTTGTTTTACGTGGTGTGACGGTCGTGAAAGAAGGCGAAATAACGTGGCCAGCACCACCGATCCAAGTCTCTGCGCAACCGCAAGTCAAGACCGCACCAACTAGACCTGAACCCAAAAAACAAGAACCCGTTTCTGCGACGAAAAAAATTACTGGCTTAGTTGCTGCCGTTGGCGCTTTTGCTTGGATCGCATCGGTCGCACCTGCGGCTTTTTTAAGCCATTTCACCGTTTTTGTTTTAGCGTGTGTTGTGGGTTACTACGTCGTTTGGAATGTTACTCATGCTTTACATACTCCTTTGATGTCCGTTACCAATGCAATTTCCGGCATTATTGTGGTCGGAGCTTTATTGCAGATAGGTCAAGGGAGTGGTGTGGTCACTTTCCTCGCGTTTATCGCTGTTTTAATTGCAAGCATTAACATCTTTGGTGGTTTTACAGTCACCAAACGTATGCTTGAAATGTTCCGTAAAGACTAAGGGAGTAATATATGTCTGCAGGATTAGTACAAGCCGCATATATTATTGCTGCTATCTTCTTCATCATGAGCCTTGCGGGATTATCAAAGCAGGAATCAGCAAGAGCTGGTAACTACTATGGTATAGCGGGTATGGCTATCGCACTCATCGCCACTATTTTTCGTCCAGATGCGCAGGGCTTAGCTTGGGTATTGCTGGCGATGGTAATTGGGGGTGGTATCGGTATTCATTATGCTAAAAAAGTAGAAATGACCGAAATGCCCGAACTTGTGGCTATTCTCCACAGTTTTGTGGGCATGGCTGCGGTATTAGTGGGTTATAACAGCTATATCGATGCGCCAATTGTACTCGATCACGCTGAACACGTGATTCATTTGGTTGAAGTGTTCATTGGGGTATTTATTGGTGCCGTCACCTTTACAGGATCTATCGTCGCCTTTGGTAAACTGCGTGGAATCATTTCGTCGTCGTCGCTCAATCTCCCTCATAAGCATAAGCTCAACCTCGCGGCCATTGTTGTCTCCACATTATTAATGATTTACTTTGTTAATAATGGTGGCAGCATGTTTGCATTGATTATTATGACTCTGATAGCGTTCGCGTTTGGCTACCATTTGGTGGCTTCGATTGGTGGTGCAGACATGCCCGTTGTGGTATCGATGCTTAACTCCTATTCAGGTTGGGCAGCGGCAGCGGCTGGCTTTATGTTAGCGAATGATTTGTTGATCGTAACCGGAGCACTGGTTGGTTCTTCAGGTGCCATTCTTTCTTACATTATGTGTAAAGCGATGAACCGCTCTTTTGTTAGTGTGATTGCCGGGGGCTTTGGTCAAGATGTGGCTATCAGCGCAGACGTTGAGTACGGTGAACACCGTGAAATAAACGCTGAAGAAGTAGCCGAAATGCTGAAAAACTCTAAGTCAGTGATCATCACTCCAGGGTATGGCATGGCAGTAGCTCAAGCACAGTATCCTGTTCACGAAATCACGGAGAAGTTACGTGCACAAGGTATTAAAGTTCGCTTTGGTATTCATCCAGTAGCGGGACGTTTACCTGGCCATATGAACGTACTGCTTGCTGAAGCAAAAGTGCCTTATGACATTGTGTTAGAAATGGACGAAATAAACGATGATTTTACTGAAACGGATACGGTTTTGGTGATCGGTGCAAATGACACAGTAAACCCAGCAGCATTAGAAGATCCGAATAGTCCGATCGCCGGAATGCCAGTGTTAGAAGTATGGAAAGCGCAAAATGTCATTGTATTCAAGCGTTCAATGAATACTGGCTACGCGGGTGTACAAAACCCTCTTTTCTTTAAAGATAATACCTATATGCTTTTTGGTGATGCAAAAGAGAGTGTAGACGCCATCTCAAAAGCGTTATAGCATCTACGATTAGGATAATAAAGAAGCCAGCATTTTGCTGGCTTCTTCTGTTTTTGAGCAATCATTATTGACATGGATATAAC
>NZ_NDIM01000381.1:0-3079 GCF_002241375.1 Vibrio sp. V19_P1S1T109
ACCTAGCACCCGCGGATCGGGTAATTTGGCATTGCGAGTAGCGCATACCCGTGTATAAATATCAATAGCTTGGCAGGTGTGACTATCCAGTTCTTGCAAAGGTCCATAATTCAGTACGGGTTGCCATTGCTTCAATAGCTTTAGTCCTACCGCTACAACGATCGCGTTACTGTGCAAAGCGTGCTTAAAAATAGAATCACGATAACCAAATAGACATTGTTTGGCGCTCAGGCGCTTGACGGTTAAGGAGTCTAAACAGAGATAATCAACGTAATCACACACATCTTGAAACTCTACACCATAAGCGCCAATATTTTGGATAGGAGCAGAACCTGCACAACCAGGTATCAAAGCCAAATTTTCAAGACCTGCAATATTTTGCTTCACTGCCCATTCAACAAGTGAAGGCCAATCCTCACCACCAGAAACATGCAAATAATGGTAATTATCATCCTGCGTGTGCTGTAACCCTTTCAGTTGGTTGCTTAAAACCATTCCTTGAAAATCACAAGTAAAAAGGACATTGCTACCTTTTCCTAACATCAACTTAGGCAAAGTCTGCCATTCTGCGCTCTGGTAAATTTCCACCAAATCTTGCACAGAGAAAACTTCAGCTAATAATTGACAAGATTGTTCTAGGCCAAAAGTGTGGTATTTTTTTAAGCTCGCATTGGGATGTAATTGCATGGCATTCTATGGATAAATTAAACTCACGCCATTCTACAACAGATAACTATTCGAAGCAGGAAGAAATGTGGCAACTACAATTTGACATACTCCCCCCGATAAAACTTCCTTTGATCAAGCGAATGTACAAAGAACATTACCCTTCAGCAAAAGCTAGGAAAGATGAATTGTGCGTTATAGGCACGCTCGATGGGCAGATATCTGCTGTTGTCAGATTTAAAAATATTGATGTATATCGATTACTGACTGGCATGCTTGTGCTGCCAGAAAACCAAAAAAAAGGGATTGGGTCGCAGTTGCTCAATTATTGCAGCGAGAATATTCTCAATAATCAGGATTATTGCTTCGCATACGCTCATCTTGAGCCCTTTTATGCTCGTCATGGTTTTCACTCCATAATGACAGAAGAACTACCAATAGCTCTTATGCAACGGTTTGAGCGCTATGTATCCAGTGGTAAAGATCTCATTCCTATGAGATACCTAGGCTAGTATGACGAGAATGCGCGGCTTTTCTAGCAATTGAACCGTTGAATTTGGTAATATCCCCAGTTCGCAATTTTGCAAATAAGTAAGGTAAATCATCCAATATGATTGCTCATAGAAACCCATTCGAGCGATTGCCGACCATCGCACAATCACCGGATCATTTTGAAGTTTTATTTTCGGCAAAAGAATTTAAAAATCATCTGATCCAGTCGATCCGTCAGGCAAGTAAACGAATCTATCTTGTAGCGCTGTATTTAGAAGATGACGAAGCAGGCAGAGAAGTTTTAACGGAGCTATATAATGCCAAGCAAAGAAACCCTGGCTTAGATATTGCGATTTGCGTTGATTGGCATAGAGCGCAACGTGGATTAATTGGTGCGGCCGCTTCGGAAGGCAATGCTTCAATGTATCAAGAGTTCTCTCAGAACCACGAACACGCCATTCCCGTATACGGCATCCCCGTGCGAGGTCGCGAAGTTTTTGGTGTTTTACATCTCAAAGGTTTTATTGTCGACGACCAGGTGATCTATAGCGGAGCAAGCCTTAATAACGTTTATTTGCATCACAAAGAGCGCTATCGATTCGACCGCTATCACACCATCGACAATCAATCTCTTGCCGATAGCATGGTACAATTTATTCAGCAAAAAATGATAAGTCATCCTGCTGTCAATGACTTATCAAACACATCGAAACCAACGACGAAAGATATCAAAACTGACATTCGGCAATTTAGAGCCTCTCTAGCAACAGCAAACTATGAGTTTGAGTCACAGATCCCAACAGCCGATCAAGTTGCTTTGACGCCACTGGTAGGTATTGGAAAGCGTCGAAATAAACTCAACCACAATATTAACCAACTGATCGCTCATGCTAAAGATGAAGTCTTTATCTGCACTCCGTATTTCAATTTTCCAAAAAGTGTCGCTAAAGAAGTTAAGAAAGCATTGAAACGGGGTGTAAAAGTTCACATTGTCGTTGGCGATAAAACGGCAAACGATTTCTATATTTCCCCAGAGCAAACCTTCAAGACAATCGGCGGCTTACCTTATTTATATGAGCTTAATCTACGCCGTTTTGCCAAAGTAAATGAAGCCCATATTGCCAGTCGAAATCTTTCTATCCATCTCTGGAAACATGAAGAGAATAGCTTCCATCTAAAAGGCGTATGGGTGGATAAGCGCTACATGTTGATCACTGGTAATAACTTAAATCCAAGAGCATGGAAGCTCGATCTCGAAAATGCCATTCTCATCCAAGATCACTATCACCACTTAACACCTAAGTTTGAGCAAGAGATCGACAACATCCTTCGACACACTCAACTTATTTGTACCTACAAACAACTAGAGAAGATAGAAAACTACCCTGATGCGGTACAAAAACTACTACGCAAAGTAACGCGAGTTAAGGCCGATAGAGTGCTCAAACAGATTCTGTAAAGCACAACACTAGACGATTAGCCGACACCACATGTCGGCTTTTTTATATGCCTACACGTTGTTTTCATATGGCTATAGATTGAGATAGTAGCGCCTTTCATGCAGCTACTCTGTTCGATGAACATAAGCCAAAAGAATTTCAGCGCTCAAGAGGACATCAAGGAATAAGCACAGGGAATCTAGTTGCAATAGAGAGAGCTTAAAACGACTTAAGCATCTCATTGAAACTCAAACGAAAAAGCCCTGCTATTACTAGCAGGGCTTCTTAATAAGTGGCGGAGCGGACGGGACTCGAACCCGCGACCCCCGGCGTGACAGGCCGGTATTCTAACCAACTGAACTACCGCTCCGCAGCGTGTCTGGTTAGACAATATTCAAAGCCTGGCGATGTCCTACTCTCACATGGGGAGACCCCACACTACCATCGGCGCTGTTGTGTTTCACTTCTGAGTTCGGCATGGA
>NZ_NDIM01000267.1:0-3037 GCF_002241375.1 Vibrio sp. V19_P1S1T109
GAGAAATATTGAGTTAAAAAAAGAGTCGCCTAAGCGACTCTTGGGGTGATCATTCAAGGGATCAGTTGATCTGTCCGTGGCACTGTTTGTACTTTTTACCGCTACCACAAGGGCAAGGCTCATTACGACCAACTTTACGCTCTTCACGAACCATAGGCTGGTGCCCTTGATCTTCAGAAGCTTCATCTGCAACCGAACTGTCGGCACTTTGGTGCTGGAACTGTTGGCGACGCGCGGCTTCTTCCGCCTGTGCTTGACGCTGTGCTTCCATACGTTCAACTTCTTCTTGCTGCTGTACGCGCACCTTCGACAAGATAGTAATCACATCGGTTTTTAAAGAATTCAGTAGTTCTTCAAACAGCTCAAATGACTCACGCTTGTACTCTTGTTTTGGGTTTTTCTGCGCATAGCCACGTAGGTGGATGCCTTGGCGCAAATGATCCATCGCCGCTAGATGCTCTTTCCACAAGGTATCCAGAGTTTGTAGCATGACCGATTTTTCAAAATTACGCAGAACAGAAGCCCCAACCGCTTTCTCTTTTTCACGATACACACTAACCGCTTGTTCAAGAATACGTTCGCGCAGCGCTTCTTCGTACAATTTATCATCAGCATCTAGCCATTGCTGTAATGGCAGCTCTAAATCAAAATCGTTTTTCAAACGATCTTCCAATCCTTTAACATCCCACATATCCTCAAGTGATTGTGGCGGAATGTATTCGTCAATAACGGAAGTCAGAACATCTTGACGATTCTGCTCAATCATTTCGCTGATATCGTCTGCTTCCATGAGCTCATCACGCAGCTCATAAACTACTTTACGTTGATCGTTAGCAACATCATCGTATTCAAGAAGCTGTTTACGAATATCAAAGTTACGTCCTTCGACTTTACGTTGTGCTTTTTCAATCGAGCGAGAAAGCATCTTACTTTCGATCGCTTCACCTTCATCCATACCACTTTGGATAAGGCTTGCCATACGATCTGAGGTGAAGATACGCAGCAGTGAATCTTCCATCGATAGATAGAAACGTGAAGAACCCGCATCCCCTTGACGACCAGAACGACCACGTAACTGGTTATCGATACGACGAGATTCGTGGCGTTCAGTACCAATAATGTGCAGACCACCAGCGGCTAACACTTGGTTATGAACCTCTTTCCACTTCGCTTTGATCTCATCGATCTGCTCTTGTGTTGGATTCTCTAGCTGCTCAATTTGTGCCTGCCAGCTGCCGCCCAATACAATATCAGTACCACGACCAGCCATGTTAGTCGCAATCGTCACCGCGCCCGGAATACCCGCTTGCGCTACAATTTCGGCTTCTTTTTCATGGAATTTCGCGTTAAGCACGTTATGTTTCACTTTAGCTTGCTTCAACGCATTAGAAAGTAGTTCAGATTTCTCAATCGAAACCGTACCGACTAGCGTTGGTTGACCTTTTGCAACACGCGCTTTGATGTCTTCAATGATCGCCGCAAATTTTTCAGCTTCAGTGCGATACACCACATCAGGCATATCATCACGAACCATAGGTTTATTGGTTGGGATCACCACGGTTTCCAAACCGTAAATCGATTGGAATTCGAACGCTTCGGTATCGGCAGTGCCCGTCATACCAGAAAGTTTTTCGTATAAACGGAAATAGTTTTGGAAGGTGATCGACGCAAGAGTCTGGTTCTCGTTTTGGATTTTAACACCTTCTTTCGCCTCGACAGCTTGGTGTAAACCTTCAGACCAACGACGACCTGGCATGGTGCGGCCAGTGTGCTCATCAACGATGACCACTTCGCCCTCTTCTGTCACGATGTAATCAACGTTTTTCTCAAATAACACATGCGCACGCAATGCGGCATTGACGTGGTGAAGTAAGCTAATGTTCGTGGGTGAATAAAGAGTATCGCCCTCTTCCATCAAACCATTTTTCACCATCAACTCTTCAACAAATTCTTGACCCGTTTCAGTCAAATGAACTTGTTTTGATTTTTCGTCAACCGTGTAGTGACCATCACCACGATACTCTTCAGAATCTTCTTTATCTTGCTTTTGCAGAAGTGGAATGAGGGTATTAATGCGGATGTACAACTCAGAACTATCTTCTGCAGGACCTGAGATGATCAACGGCGTTCGCGCTTCATCAATAAGAATCGAGTCTACTTCATCGACTACGGCAAAGAAACGTTCACGCTGTACACGATCTTCTTTACGGAAAGCCATGTTGTCGCGTAAGTAATCGAAACCAAACTCGTTATTGGTTCCGTAAAGAATGTCGGCTTGATAAGAAAGTTTTTTCTCTTGTGGTGGCATATTGGGTACGTTAATACCGACCGTCATGCCTAAAAATTCAAACAGTGGGCGGTTTGTTTCTGCGTCACGTTTAGCAAGATAATCGTTTACAGTAACAATGTGCACGCCTTTGCCAGGCAAGGCATTGAGATACGCAGGCAAAGTCGCGGTTAACGTTTTACCTTCACCAGTGCGCATTTCTGCGATTTGACCCGCGTTGAGAACCATACCGCCGATCAACTGTACGTCGAAGTGACGCATACCATATACGCGCTTGGACGCTTCACGCACGGTGGCAAATGCTTCAGGAAGTAATTGGTCTAAGGTTTCACCTTGCTCTAAACGTTGACGAAACTCAACCGTTTTGGCTTTTAATTCTTCATCAGTTAGTGCTTCAAAAGTAGGCTCGTAGCTGTTGATCTCTTTGACAATTTTTTTAAGGCGGCGCAGCGTTCTGTCATTGCGACTGCCAATAACCTTTGTCAGTAGCTTAGTTATCATGTGTCAGGAATCTCTCTTTATTAGATCGTTTTCGATCTACTCTTAATGCCGTCAGTCTCTACCAGTTTTGAACTAAGGATACTGAGATAAATCATGTATCACAGATATTGTGACGGTGAGGTTTATTTTCAAGGTATTAAATAATTATGTAACGCATAGTGTAAGGAATTTTTGCGGCAACAACCAATAGCAAAACTATTTGTTTGAAGCACACTTAATATTTTTACGCTTTTTGAGCACTGTTTAAGC
>NZ_NDIM01000363.1:0-3034 GCF_002241375.1 Vibrio sp. V19_P1S1T109
GGCTCTTCTCCGCTTACATGAGTCAGAAAACAAAACGCATTTATCATAACACTCTGATTTATAATGCTTATTTTTATTATAAGTCAGTAGTGTATTTTGTCGTCTTTGTCTTCCTCGTTGTTTTGCTTTAAAGGCCAGTGTGTAGAATCTTGTTCAATAGAAGAGGTGTCTCAATCAGTATTCGTTCGCTGTCGTCGAGACCGAAGATATAAGGTCAAAGATCCAATCACAGGCACACCCTGCACCGTAGACCATTATGTTAAAAGACGACTTCAGGACCTGCCTGTTAGCGGTCGACCATGCACGATAGAAGTTGAACTGGCTAAAACCAGAGATAAAGAAGGAAGACGATTGATTGAAGCGACTGACTATGTAGCTAAAGGAGGTCGCTATACCGCTCGCTTTTGCAAGTTCATCAGCGGCTTGTGCCGCCACATGAGCATACATGCAGTTTCTCAGCATTTAGGCATTCGCTGGGAGACGGTAAAGAACATCGATAGAGAATACTTGCGCTCAAGCCTACCAGCATTAGAGCCTGAGAAACTGAATAACCTGATCCATATTGGCGTCGATGAAGTAGCCAGAGCTAAAAGACACGATTATATGACAGTCGTTTACGACCTGGTTTCTGGTCATTTAATTTGGGTAGAACATGGTCGAAAAACAGAAGTCCTTGTCTCATTTTTCGAGCAGTTATCAGAGCAAACAAAAGCTGGCATTAAAGCAGTATCAATGGATATGGGGCAAGCTTACCAATCAGCAGTAAGGAAAATGCTACCCCATGCAGACATTGTTTTTGACCGATTCCATGTGATGCAAAATTACTGCATTTTAATCAGAAAAGAGAGGGCAAAAGCTTTTAGAAAGGGTTCTCACGATGAGAAAAGAATGCTTAAAGGAACACTCTTTCTCCTACTGAAAAATGCTCAAAAGTTGGATGACAAGCAGTCTGATCGACTCGATGACTTGCTCGAGAGTAACAAGACGTTATGCGTTATTTATATGCTAAAAGAGCAGCTACAAACGATATGGGATGAATCCTGTTATGAAACCATGGTAGCGGCTCTTGAAGCATGGTGTCGCCTAGCGAAATCAACCCGAATACTGTCACTAAGCAACTTTGCCGACGCCATATTAGAAAGAAAAGTAGGCATCTGTAATTACGCAAAATACAAGCTGACCAACGCTCGGGTTGAAGCAGGTAATGTATCAATAGGATTACTTAGACGAAGAGCCAGAGGAGTGAGAGATACAGACTATTTTAAGTTGAAGATCAGACAAACATCGGTTCCTGATACCCACTCAACTTTTTACCCAAATATCAAGCTCACCTAAGCGGAGAAGAGCCCTTTAGATAATTGATGGTTCAGTAAATTAGCAGGAAGTATAAAACAGTTCCGTCCAAAAATGAGTTTAGAAGGCTAGTTTATTGATTGTGCCGCTTGTGCATTGAGACAAAAAAAGAATGGGGAGCGTGATTGCTCCCCATTGTCATTTTTACCACTGCTGGTGGCATTACTTTTCTTTGATGGCTTCACAGCCTTTAGGAACGGCGATGGTCGATACATCCTTCCCAGACTCTTTTGCCGCTTTCACATCCAATTTGTATTGAGTACATTTGCCTACATTGACGTTGACGGCTCCCGAATCCGCGGATGGGTTGCCGCCCAGCGTTCCACCAGCAAATGCGGAAGAGGTTGAGAAAACTAACGCTGTTGCAATAAGTAGAGATGACTTGTTCATAGTTGATCCTTACGAGTTGGTTGAGTGTGTTATTTGGGAATTGAAAGTTAGAAGGTGTAGACAAAGGTGCCAGCGCTGGAGGTGACTTCGATTTCTTTCACGCTGTCTACGGTGCAGTTGTTGCTGTATCCGGTGTAGGTTTGGCCGAACTTTAACGAAACGTTTCTTGATAGCTCTGAGGTAGTCCCCGCAGGTAATCGGCAGTTGCCACGGTTAATCACCACATTGCTAATTACGGTGCTGTCGGTGATGGCTTGCAGGTCAAAAGCCAATGTTCCCCAATACGAGTTAGTCGATATCGATACTTCAATATCAGCCGTTGCTGCTTGAGTCTCTTCTTGATCGCCACAAGCAGTGAGCCCGATAAACAGCACGCTCATAGCGGCGTATCGGAGTAGGGTGTTGATTAATGTCATAACGGTGCTCTCCTTATCGGTGAGTGAAATTCAGGACGCACGGATTCCATCGTGTTCACGCATGAACCGCTCAAGATTGAAATCAGTGGGGTAGATAAAAGAAAACGTCGATACACTGGCCTCATCAATCAAAGGCAAGGCAAGGGTGCGTATCGTGTGTTGACCGGATAATCGAAAGAGCAGCAAGAGCGCGTCACACTGAACCGAGAGTCCCAGTGGCTCAATGAGCGCCTTCTCTTGCTGCAATACTTGGCTAGATATCTTGAGCATACGGTTGTGCAGTAATGCCGTGTGTACCGCATTTAATACTTGCCGTTGCTCGTCACTCCACTCGCGAATAGTGGGCAATGCCACATGTACTTTGGCTAACCATGCTTGCTCTTTTGAATGCGCTGAACCCTTGTGGTAAAAGGGTTTGTCTCTCTCCGAGGAGCACCCTTGTCCATAATTCAGTGCATCAGGAACCAGCGGCAGTAAGTACTTGTTGGTCAGTTGCCAATAGAGCATTTCCTGCTTGTTGAGCTTCAGTAATTGCTCTGAGGTTTTTCGATAAACATGGGGCATGCTCATCGAATCACACTCCACATTAAACACTTCCACAATGACTTCATCGAGGTAGCGTTTAATGCTGCGCGTGGTGCGGTGGATATCGAGTAGGGCTAACTGCTGCTGCAACTCCCTAACGGTGATCCATCGATGTTGAGGAATAAGCATCAGCGTGTGCAGCAAAGCGGATAACCCTTCAATGCTGGTTTTATTGCTCATGACTACGCTCTCAATACATCAAAGCTCCACACCGGAGTCGGACATTTAATGTCGGGAGAATAGAGGTGGGTCAGACACATAATGTCCAACGGTGAAAACAGCATCAATCG
>NZ_NDIM01000181.1:0-3031 GCF_002241375.1 Vibrio sp. V19_P1S1T109
ACTGGCCATAGCACGATTAAACAGTTTTAAGTTTTGCTCCGTGGGTTCTAATAAATAATTTTGCTGCGCCTTAACCATGGCTTGAAAATCCGAGTTGATTGTAACCATCCCCGTCTCATCTATCTTTTTCTCTATCGTGGTGGCCAACGTTTTCAGCTCACCCAGCTTACCTTCGTTAACGTTGAAACCCACCTCTGATTTCACTTGCAACCAAGGACGCAAAAATTGGTCAAATTGTTTGGCCGCCTTGAGCAACACTTCCCCTTCTTGAGCAAAATTGGTCTTTTGCAGGAAAGCAACATTAGCATTCACCTCTTCCATCAACTGATCCAATTTATTCAAAATCGAGTTGACCTGATTGCCTTGCATGTTGTTTAGCTCTGATGCAAGCGACAACAAATTTGCTTGAGTAGTAAATATCGCCACAGAACCGGATGCCACTTCGCCACTGGAGCGATACTGTTCATCCATTCCCATCAAGCTCTTTGCGGTATAAATCCCTAAACCTAAAAAACCAACACAAAGGATAACTAAAAATAGACTGATTTTTTGCTTTTGAGAAAACTGTACATCCATGAACTATTCCTTATTTAAACCCTATCGCATTCAACGAGTTCTTATTTCTATACAGTGTAGTCAATGTGCAGAATTTCATGACATTCATTTTGAGCCACAACATATGGTTTAGGATATGCGGCGGCAATTGCACATTAACCCTACTTAATCCCTACCATTTGTAATAAAATAACGGGCAAATAACCTATTCGAGATGAACTGATGTCAACAACTGGTCGTATTCATTCTTTTGAGTCTTGTGGCACGGTAGATGGCCCTGGAATTCGCTTCATTGTTTTTATGCAAGGCTGCCTAATGCGTTGTATGTATTGTCATAATCGTGACACATGGGACACCCATGAAGGCAAGGAAGTGACTGTTGAAGAAATCATTACCGAAGCAAAATCTTATCGCCATTTTATGAAAGCCTCTGGCGGCGGAATTACCTGCTCAGGCGGTGAAGCTATGCTTCAACCTGAATTTGTTCGTGATTTATTCCGCGCAGCGCAAGCTGAGGGCATTCACACCTGCTTAGATACCAACGGTTATATTCGCAAACACACAGACGTGATTGATGAAGTGCTCGATGCCACTGATTTAGTGATGTTAGACATCAAACACATGAAAGATGAGATCCACCATGATTTTATTGGTGTGTCGAATAAGCGAACCTTAGATTTCGCGCGCTACTTACACACCATAGGTAAAAAAACGTGGATCCGTTATGTGATTGTTCCTGGCTACACTGATGACGAAGAAGCGGCTCATATGCTTGGTGATTTTATTAAAGATATGGATAACATCGAGAAAGTAGAGCTGCTGCCTTATCACAAATTGGGCGCTCATAAATGGGAAGCAATGGGGCTAGAATACCCATTAGAAGGTGTAAATCCGCCGTCAAAAGAGACCATGGACAAAATCGTTGGGATCTTAGCTCAGTATCACTCAAACATAAAATATTGATTGCTTGATTTAATAACCATAAAAATGCCAGCATAATGCTGGCATTTTTATAGAGAGGCTAGCCATGCAGCTGGAACAACTTGCGGTGCTATTGCTCCTGCTACTTGTTGGGTTAACGACCCTTCGCGATTTTAAATACTCATTTTGGACAAAGTTTAAGGCCGAGAAATCCTTTCAGCATCTCACCTATTTTGCCTCTTTTGCACTTTTTCTTTTGTGGTTAGCTCAAGCCGGAGTGACCGAAGGATTGCCTATCCATTTTCTCGGTTTAACAACCCTCACGATGATGTTTGGCTGGCGCTGCGCATTTGTTATAACTATTCCTGTTACATTCGCACTGGCGGTGGTCGGTAAACTGGCCTTCTTTAACATCCCCGAATACTTACTACTATCATCGCTACTGCCAATCCTAGTTAGTTATGCTTTGTTTGCTTTGAGTTATCATTATCTACCGCGCAATATTTTTGTGTTTATTTTTGTGGCTGGTTTTTTAAATGGCGGCCTGACGGGTAGCCTGCATTTGGCCATTAACACCGCTTATCAATTACTTCTTGGGCAACATGACTGGCAAGTCATCCGCGATAATTACCTAATTTTTGTTCCTTTACTCGCTTTCCCAGAAGGGCTGCTCAATGGTATGGCGTTAGCGATACTGTCCGTATTTAAGCCTGAATGGTTGCGTGTCTTTTCCGATAAAGATTATATCTATAACCACTTACACAAAAAGTAACAAGAATTGCACACATTTTATGCTTTCCATATTAAATCCGTGTTGAGATCATGTTTCATTGTCGATAATTGCTGTTAACCTTATACCATCAAATAGAACATAAAATTTAGTGAGGCTACCTCCATGGAAATGACCAACGCTCAACGACTGATTCTATCTAATCAGTATTTTTTGATGTCACAGATGGATCCCAACAACGCCAAAAAATACAAGCGGTTACAAACCATTGTAGAACGTGGTTATGAACTGCAAATGCGAGAGCTCAACAAAGAATTTGGTTGCTTGACCGAAGCGGAGTGCCGCGAAGTGATCGACATCATGGAGATGTATCACGCCATGCAAGAATCACACAAAATGCTCTCCGATGCAGAAAGCAAAAATGTGGATCAGCGCCGCCTGCACTTTTTAGGGTTTGATATCGCTAAAGAGTCACAACGCGTTCATTACGTGCGTTTCTTGGTTGAGTCTGAAGGGCTTTACCCACAATTTGATAAAGCCGATCACCACTTCAACAGCCAAATGCCAATGTCAGATAAATATCGTCGCATGTTAACGGCTTGGCGTAATTGTCCTCGCCAATACCATTTGTCAACCGCAGAATTTACACAAATTTTTAATGCCTAAATTTTAATACCTAGCAAGGTAGGCTGACGAAAGATGAAAAGACGCAGACACTGCGTCTTTTTTACATTCCCCCTCGCAGTTATTAACTCCAACACCAACTTATCCCTCGAACTCTTGATATTCACACACTAAATGGTTCAACCTGCTCGACGTTATTAC
>NZ_NDIM01000229.1:0-3013 GCF_002241375.1 Vibrio sp. V19_P1S1T109
CTGTTATGATATAACTAACTAAATTGTCAGTGTTTTTTCTCAATCTTCGACGTCTAATTGTATAAATGCAGCCAGTATATGCGCTTATTTTGATGAAACTATTAATATTGTTGCGAATAAAAAAGTTGGCGAAAATCAGAAGCTTGGCATACACTTTTCAGGTAAAGCCGATATCTTATTGATTGGCTAAGCGAAAATGCTTTGGCGCTGCTTAGAAGCAGCAAGGTTTAACATAGCTTTGAGGGAAGTTTTATGGCGCTCACAAAGGCCGAATTGGCTGAAAACCTGTTTGAAAAGCTTGGATACAGTAAACGGGATGCCAAGGAAACGGTTGAAGTGTTTTTCGAAGAGATTCGCAAGGCGCTTGAAAGTGGCGAACAGGTAAAACTATCTGGTTTTGGTAATTTTGATCTACGAGACAAAAACGAGCGTCCGGGTCGAAACCCAAAAACAGGTGAGGATATTCCTATCTCCGCTCGACGTGTCGTAACGTTCCGCCCAGGGCAGAAATTAAAAGCCCGAGTCGAGAACATTAATGTCGAAAAATAGACCGAGCAATAGACCACGCTATGCGTGGTCTTTTTTTTTCTGTTTATGGTGAGTTAAGGGTTCTGAACGTATTAGGCTGCTTGAATATGAGTGGTGATATACGGCTGCCAGGCGTTTTGGTAGAGCTCGATAGATTGGCGACGAAACTGGTTAATTTGCGCCTTTTCAATATCATGTAACGCTCGCTTCTCTAATGCGGCGACACGTTCAAACTTCTGAATCTGTTCATAGAAACGATGCTCGGGGCCATTTTTCACATCGGCAATGGCTTTAAGGTGCAATTGTACTTCTGCAATGACATTGGTTTTAGGAAGTTGAACCAGTAAGTTTAAATCACGATATCCCGATGCCGCAGGCGATTTAAAGCGGTTCTTTACTTTTACGATGCTGGCCTCTCGGCTTAATACTTCATAAGCCTCGACTAAGCTTGGTACATCATTTGCCACAAGGGTTGTTCTGGCTAAATCTGTGATCCTATCAGCTTGCCCACCTAATTCATGTTCTATTTTACTTAATGCTCGGTCACGTGATTTCACGCCAGAAAAGTGAGCCTCTGTTGATGTCAGTAAAGCAGTACTTCTGCACAATGTTTCAAGTTCACGTTGAGCTTGGTGAGCTTTACTGTAGAGAATTTCAAAGTCGTTGTAGGGTTGCAAAGGCTGGTTGTTGGTGGACTGGATGCCATATAAACCGCTTAAACTATGCTTGAACAGTTTAGATGAGAGTTGATTTTTCGATTCACCAACTTTGGCATCACTTTCTGAATTGAACGGAACGGCTGCAAAGGCAGGGGCTCTGCTTAGTACTAAAAGCATCAGTGCCGTAGTACGTAAAAATAGGCTCATTCATTCTCCTTAACTTAGTCTAGGTAAAAGGTGAAACCAAAATAGACCTAAACACGTGATAACCAGAGTCGCTTGCTATGAGATCTTGGGATGAACAAAGTCAACTCAATAGCTCGTGGAACAATTAATCCATAATTTTGCGCTTTATCACAGGTCTTATCTTCAGACGCCTCGCTAGGCTATCTGTTCAATTTGATGTGTTACCAAGTGTATCTAATGAGGATGAACCAAATATGAACATCTTTATCTGTCTTTATGCTGTTTGTTTAACCCGTTGGGGATTCACTTATTAGTCAGTAGCATGTACTTTGTCTGGCTGTAGATTTTAATCGTAGAGTACGAAGATAATGAAAGATCCCGAGTTTTGGCACAAGAAATGGGCCTCCAACCAAATAGGATTTCACTTAGAAGATGTGAACCCATTGTTGATCGAATATTGGCCTCAACTCTCACCTCAACGAAATGAAAGTGTATTTGTACCATTGTGCGGAAAAAGTGAAGATTTGATATGGCTCGCTTCCCAGCATGAACAGGTTCAGGGTGTAGAGCTGAGTGAAATTGCCGTTCGTTCCTTTTTTGCCGAGCATTTTTATACGCCAACGGTCACTCGCTTAAATGGAGCGCATGAACTGTATCAGTTTGATGAACTGATGATTTATACCGGAGATGTCTTTAGTGCGCCGCTAAAAGCGGTTGAGCTTATCTACGACCGAGCGGCGTTAGTTGCGCTGCCCCCTGAAATGCGAAAGGAGTACGTTACTCGCTTGCTTTCATTGTTGAAAGAGGGCGGAAGGGTGCTGCTTGTGACGCTGGATTACGTTCAAAGTGAAATGACGGGTCCTCCATTCTGTGTCGCCAAAAATGAAGTTGAGTCGTTATTCACTGACTGCAAAGTGACGTGTCTGTTTCGTGACGATGCTGATGAAAATCACCCTAAAATCAGTCAACGAGGATTAAGCCGTTTTGCTGAAGTCGTGTGGTTAATTGAGAAGTAACAGACTATGCTTAAATCGTTTATTTATACATCCTAGACAACAATAAATAGGTAGGTTTTAGGCGTTTGATGAGAGCAAGCCATTACGTCTATATCAGCCGCTCTAATACTAAGGAAAAACTATGGGTTTGTTTAGTCGGAAGCCAAACAGCAATCAACAGTCTAAAAAGAGTAGTGATGAACTGGTGGTTGATTCAATAAAACGCACGATGGCTTATATTGAGTTTGATCCACAAGGACATATTCTGACTGCCAGCTCCTCATTCTTACAAGTGTTGGGTTATTCATTATCGGAAGTGGTGGGCCAGCATCATCGAATGTTCTGTGAAAGTGAATTTGTTAATGCGCCTCAATATAGTCAACTTTGGCAAAATTTAGCGCAAGGTAAACCTCATGCGGGTACGTTTTGCCGTTTAACTAAAAGCCATAATAAAGTGTGGATTGAAGCTACGTACATCCCAGTAAAAGATGAGCAAGGAAAAGTGGTTAAGGTGGTGAAGATTGCCAGTGATGTTACTGCTGCAAAAGAACAATCGGATAAGCAAGCTGCAATTTTTGACGCTGTCGATAAGTCAATGGCTGTGATTTCTTTTACTCCCGATGGGACGGTTGTGGAGGCGAACCC
>NZ_NDIM01000028.1:0-3010 GCF_002241375.1 Vibrio sp. V19_P1S1T109
ATTTAAGCCTGCATTTAAGAGTCATTAACTTGTGGCGTTGATGAGCCAAGTGGCAAAGGTATCGTTGCCTGGACACCTTGCAGCCATTGAGCAAACGTGCTTTATTGAAATCAGTGACTGATTATTTTGGAATGTTTGCATTATGTGCCGCTGGCTCGCCTACCAAGGAACTCCTATCTACCTCGATCAACTGGTTTATCAACCGGAACACTCTCTCGTGCACCAAAGTTTAGAAGCGCGTAAAGCGGTCACCCGTGTCAACGCTGATGGGTTTGGGCTGGGTTGGTATACCGAACGCACTACACCCGGGCAGTTTCATGAAGTCTTACCCGCTTGGGGAGATGAAAACCTGCGATCCTTAACGCATCATATTCGTTCTCACCGTTTTATGGCGCATGTGCGTTCGTCCACCGGAACGCAGGTTTCCCGTTCTAACTGTCATCCGTTTATTTTGGATCACTGGATGTTTTTACATAACGGGCAAATTGGTGAGTTTGAAAAAGTGAAATTCGCCTTAGAACGGCAGCTACCAGAATCGCTATACATCAAGCGTGTTGGGACAACGGATAGTGAATTGATTTTTTTATTGATGATGAGTAATGGGTTACGCAGTCAGCCAGTACAAGCCATTACGACCACGATTGGTCAAATTGCGCAGGCTTTGGCGGAGAAACAGATAGTCACACCTTTTAAAGCTTCGATTTGTATCTCTGATGGGCAAGATTTTTGGTTAGTGCGTTATAGCTCTGATGGTAATCCGCCGACCGTGTTTAGTAAAAGCGAAGGCGATAATATGGTGGTTGCGTCAGAACCCCTTGATAGTGAAAGTGGTTGGCAAATGATTGAGCCGCAAACCATTACTCATGTGATTGGCACTCAATGTACTGTGTATCCGATCACTTAGTTAGTGGTGGAAAAATTAGTAATGTATTGATATATAAGATCTATTGGTTAATCGATTGCTCTCTCATGAGAGCAATTCTTTTTTGAAGTAAGATCCTGGTTTCTGTGCATCAAGTTTCATTTTGTTGATGTGATTCTGATATAAATCGCGACTCATTCATTTCTATGATCTATAGAGAGTCGTTACTATGCTTATTGCTCCTGTTCCATCTATTCATTCCCCTTGTCCCAAACCTAATGCTTTGCTATTGGCATTATCGTTAGCAGGATTACCGTCTTTTTCTTATGCATTAGATGCCTGCCAGTTTAATGATATCACCCAAGCACAAGAGCCCATTTTAGCGATTAAAAATGCACAACCAGCCTGTTATAACTCGTGGTTTTATACCGATAGTAAAGCCATCTTGGGTCTATACAGTGAAAATAGTATAGACAGCATTAACCGAGCGCTGGCGTTAGAGGTTTCGCAATATCAAGGAACAGAAGCGCAAGCCAAATCTATTGCTAATTTGGGGGAGTTTATCCGTGCCGCGTATTATGTGCGCTATGGTGTAAAACAAGATTTTGGTGATTATTCGGACCAATTGAGTAATACGATTGCGGATACGATTAACCAGTTTATGTTATCGCCTTACAGTTTGAGCTTAGGTCGTGAACAAGTGGCGGCCATGTCGAGCTTAACGTTAATGGTCGATAACGTGAAACGCCTACCTTCAACGATGGCGAATTTCATCGTGCTATTGGACGCCTTTAACCCACAAACGGCGCAAGATGTGCAGTTTGTTGATGGTTTAAATAACTTATTTCGATCCATGAGCGGCCATGCTTCGCGTGATGATTTTTATCAAGACATTGAAGCCCATCCAGAATATTTGGAGACACTGTACCGTTTTGCCACTGAGCATGATTGGGCGTTAGGAACCGATGCCGATTTCATTTTGTACAATGCGGTGCGTGAAACGGGGCGCTTACTGGTTAGCCCTTACCCAAACACCAAAACTCGAGTCATTGCGATTTTAGAAAAAGTATTGGAACGTTACCCGCTGGGTGGACGTAGCGATAAACTCTGGATTGCTGCGGTTGAAATGCTTTCTTACTACGCGCCAGAGACATTGGAAGCGCTTAATTTAACGCAAGCTAAGCAGCAACTTGAACAGCGTATCATGCCAAATCGCCATCAATGTGATGGGCCTGCTATTATCCGCTCGCAAGGCTTAACACCTCAGCAAGCAGAGCAAGCGTGTGGCATTTTGAATGAGAAAGAAGCGGATTTCCATACTGTTGCCAACACGGGTTTCACGCCCGTGGCCGATGATCTCAATCAACAAGTGGAAGTGGTGGTATTTGATAGCAACGAAAGTTATGTCAGTTATTCCAACTTCTTGTTTGGCAATACCACTAACAACGGCGGGCAATACCTTGAAGGCAACCCGGCTGATGCCAACAACACAGCGCGCTTTGTCGCTTACCGATATGCGCAGGATGAGGCGTTGTCTATTCTCAATTTAGAGCATGAATATGTGCATTATTTGGACGGACGCTACAATCAATACGGTTCATTTTCTCTCAATTTAAGTGAAGGCCATATCGTGTGGTGGTTGGAAGGCTTCGCTGAATACATGCACTATAAAAAAGGCTACCAAGCGGCGGTAGACTTAATTGCTGAGAAAAAACTGAGCCTCACGCAAGTGCTAGCCACTACTTATCAAAATGACACCAATCAAATTTATCGCTGGGGCTATTTAGCGGTTCGTTTTATGCTGGAAAACCATCCCAATGAAGTGGGTCAACTGCTAGCACTATCACGTAGTGGTGATTTCAAAGCATGGGCTGAGCAAGTGAAACGGATCGGCAAAAGCCTAGACAGCGAATTTTCAACTTGGTTAGACACTTTGACAACGGACAGTGGTAATCCAGAAGATCCGACTGTGCCGCCAATTCAACCAGAAGACACGATGAATCATTTAGCGTTAGGGCAGAGTGTTACCTTGTCGGGTGAGCAGTACAGTGAACAACTCTATTATATTGATGTTCCAGATAATATCAGTGAATTGTCGATTAATATTAGCGGTGATGGTGACGCCGATCTTTATTTAAGTTATGAAAA
>NZ_NDIM01000080.1:0-2979 GCF_002241375.1 Vibrio sp. V19_P1S1T109
CAGGATAATCTTTTGCAATCTAATCCTTGAGATTTAATGGCGGCAACGAACCGAGTTTAAATTTGGAAGTTGCCAGCAAAAACAAAGGGAACCGGATAAGGAATTCCCATACATAAGAAAAGGCAGTGGATTAACATGAAAAAAACATTATTAGCACTAGCTATTGCGAGTATCTCGGCGTCAGCATTCGCAGTGGAAACTACTTCTCAAAACGCCAAACCAGTATTCGAATTTGATCCAGTTCATAAAGATCAGTTTTCTGTTTCAGGTGCTTGGGGCATTGGTGGTTATTACGATACAAAAACTGATGCTCTGTATGATGATTGGGCTACTGCACTAACTGTAGCTGTTAACTACAAAAATAACCGACTATTGGGTTATCTCGAAGTTGACTTGGAAATGAATTACAGTACTGACGAAGCTAAACAACCGATTCAATCAGGTCCAGCAACAGATGTAGATAAAGCATGGCTTGGTTTTGATACTGGATTTGGTGTTCTGTCATTAGGTTGGGAAAATGATACAGCTCTAGATAAAGTTGATGGTGCTGGTGACCAAACGTACGAATTCGGCGCCTCAGCTGGTGATGCATCTGATGGCTTCAATGTAATTAAATTCGAAGGTTCTACTTCGGGTTTTGCTTACGGTATTTCTACCTCTGAAACGGACGATGATCGTCAAAAGGCTGATACTGCTTACAACGGTTATGTAGGTATCGAACAGTCTTCATTCAACGTTTATGCTGGTTATGAGACTCGTGATGATGCTGACTACAATGTTACATCTGTTTCTGGTAATGCTAAGCTTGGCGATGCGCTAACTATCGGTGCAAACTTCTGGATCGATGAAGGTGCAACTGATGTTAAAGACAATACTACTAATTTAGAGAAAATTGGTTACTACCTATCTGCTGGTTACGCTGTTTCTGATAGTGTTACACTTGCTGCTGGTTATGCAACCAACACCACTGAAGAAGACGGAAAAGAAGATATCGATCGTAGTTATGTAAACGTTGCTGCTATGTATACTCATAGCGACAAGATCGACATGGGTATCGATATTCGTCAAGACCTAGATGTTAAGAAAGGTGAAGACGAAGAGACTTATGTATTCGCAGCTGCATTCTACAAATTCTAATCGAAAGCTTCCCCTATAAAATAAGGCCAATCGTATGATTGGCCTTATTTCTTATATCATGACCCACAACACTTCTTAAATTTCTTGCCGCTACCGCAATGACATGGGTCATTTCGTCCTAGCTTCGTTGGTGTGTTCTCCTGTGGAAATTCACCGTCAATGTAGAACCAGATACCATTTTCTCGTATAAATCGTGAACGTTCTTGCAGACAAAATTGCTGTTGATTCTGTGTGTAATAGGCTTTGAAATGAACGAAGCCTTCATTTTCGTTGTTGCGGATACTTGCGGAGATGACGTCTAGCCCACACCATTGACTGTTGATTGATTCTTCAATCGCGTCGCGTTGCTGTGGTGCATTGCAACTCGGATGATAGGTATTGATGACAAAATCAACCAAGCCTAGAACATGGGCACTATAGCGGGCTCTCATCAGTTGTTCTGGATAGATGGCTAAAGCTGAATCACTGTGGATTGGTTCACAACAGTGTTGGTAATCTAAATGGCTACCACAATAGCATTGGTTCATAAATCCTCTCAAATTGCCCATGCAGATAAGACGGGGAAGTTTAAGGAGATCTAAACTCGATGTCTACTCAGGAGTGGACACCCAGTAAATCGGCTGTCCATTTCACAGCTTCGTTGTAACACTCTTTCACCACGGGCTCTTCGATACTTAATGCATGAGCAATTTTCTCAACCTTTTGCCAGTCAGCCTGTTCATAAGCTCGAGTTAATTCAAGTACCAGACCTAACTCTCCTTTCCCTTCTATTAGTGCAAGTTTAACGTATTCGTCGATAGGCATCTCTTCCATGATACTTTCTAAAGGTTGATCAAGTAGGCTATCGAGTAGCGAAAACATTCCTGTCAGGAAGGCCGAACCGGGTTCAACGTTCATTTTTGCTTTCACACCGATCAGCTCGCAATATCTTGCCCTTTGAATGGATAAGCCATACAAATAATCCGGTTTAGATTCTTGCGTCGAAGCAATCGCAACCAAGGAGATAAACTTTCTCAATCGTTGTTCACCGAGATAGATCAGCGCTTGTTTAAATGAATGGATCTTTGAACTGACTGTCGCGGATGAGTTAACAAAGGTTAACAGTTTATAAGACAGGGTCAGGTCGGTGGCGACAAGCTCCTCAATGGCTTTGTAATCGAGGTTAGATTTGGCTATTTCTTTGAACAGTTGCACCACAGTAAGAAATGCAGGCTCTAACGCTTTGCGCTGTAACATCTCTGGTTTGCTAAAAAAGTAGCCTTGAAAATAGGTAAAGCCCGCCTTTTTAGCTTGCTTAAACTCTTCATAGGTTTCTACTTTCTCAGCAAGGAACTCAATTTTCGTCGCACCAAGTTTTTGAATAAAGCGAGCGGCTTTTTCAAGGGGAACGATACGGATGTCAAATTTGATAATTGACACATAGGGGAAGAAGACGAGCCAGCCTGAACTGGGTACAAAGTCATCAAGCGCAATTCGGTAACCAAGCTTCGCCATCTTTTTAATTGCTTCTAATAACTCTAAAGTTGGTTCGCAATCTTCCAATACCTCAACGACCAAGTTTTGCGCAGGAAAAAGCGTAGGCACGAGGTTAATCAGGCTTTGATAAGGAAAATTGACAAACCCTAAATGCTTACCCAGCGTATTGTAATGAGTGGATAAAAAATGATCAGAGAGTAACCGGCTCGTTGCTAAGTCTGGGTCTATATCTGGAAAGGTGTTCTTAGGACCGTCTCGAAATAGCAGCTCGTAGCCGATAGTTTTTCGGTCACGATCGAGTATGGGTTGTCTGGCGATATAGGAGTATTTCAAGGCAAGACTCTTATCTAATTATTGATATTATTG
>NZ_NDIM01000034.1:0-22519 GCF_002241375.1 Vibrio sp. V19_P1S1T109
CAGCTGGATAGAGTACCTGGCTACGAACCAGGCGGTCGGAGGTTCGAATCCTCCAGGACGCGCCACTTATTCAAAGGGTCATTGCCCCTGATACTGTTAGCGATTATCGCTAATTAATATCAAAACTTTGCGCGCTCATAGCTCAGCTGGATAGAGTACCTGGCTACGAACCAGGCGGTCGGAGGTTCGAATCCTCCTGAGCGCGCCACTTATTTAAAGTTAGTGATACTGTCATTAACTCTGCGCGTCCTTAGCTCAGCTGGATAGAGTACCTGGCTACGAACCAGGCGGTCGGAGGTTCGAATCCTCCAGGACGCGCCACTTATTCAAAGGGTCATTGACCCTGATATTGTTAACGATTATCGCTGATTAATATCAAAACTTTGCGCGCTCATAGCTCAGCTGGATAGAGTACCTGGCTACGAACCAGGCGGTCGGAGGTTCGAATCCTCCTGAGCGCGCCATTTATTAAGAAGCCTCGCATTGTGCGGGGCTTTTTTTATGTTGGTTTTTTGTTGCTATTTTGTTAAATTGAAAATGGCAACTATTTGTTTTATCTTGTTAATCTGCAATGTTTTAACTTCCTCTCAGTATCTGCATCATTTTTTGATTAACGTAGCCATATTGGCTAGTTAAATGCCCTTCTTAATAGAGAAAATTCAGAGTTTTGTGATTTGTGTGAGTAATTGTTCGCCGATTTTGTGTGTTATCTACAAGAGTCCCTTAAACAAAATTGACAATTATTAACCAATCGAGATAATCCTAGTCCACTTGCCAAGATCGCATTTGTAAAAATGCGTAGCAATTGTTGTCAGGATGACACAGAAAGGAAGCAACATGACTACTATTGGAAGCCTATTAGTTGACGCCGCCACCCTTATGATTACGGGGATGGCTGTAGTCTTTATTTTTCTAACTATTCTCGTTTATCTCGTTCGGTTAATGTCAACCTTGGTACCTGAAGAAGTACCACAACCGATCGCAGCGCCGATTCAACATCGAAAAGTTCAACCAACCCCTTCAGCTGTGAGCCCGCAAATTGTGGCGGCAATTTCTGCAGCAGTGCATCAGCACCGCGCATTAGCTAAATAGCATAGAAAGGATGAAAAGGAGTTTATGAGCATGTCTAAACCACTAGCTATTACGGATGTGGTCCTTCGTGATGCCCATCAGTCACTATTTGCCACGCGCATGCGTATCGAAGACATGCTGCCTATTGCAGCAGAGCTCGATAAGATCGGTTATTGGTCACTGGAAACTTGGGGAGGAGCAACGTTTGATGCTTGTATCCGTTTTCTCGGTGAAGATCCATGGGAGCGTTTACGTTCGCTTAAGCAAGCGATGCCCAATACCCCAATGCAAATGTTGCTACGCGGCCAGAATTTACTAGGCTATCGCCACTATGCTGACGATGTTGTTGAAAAGTTTGTCGAACGAGCTCACGCGAATGGTATGGATGTTTTCCGTATTTTTGATGCGATGAATGATGTTCGCAATTTTGAAAAAGCGGTCAAAGCGACAATTGATGTTGGCGCACACGCGCAGGGCACACTGTCTTACACCACTAGCCCTGTTCATAATTCAGATACTTGGGTTGATCTTGCCAAGCGGTTGGAAGATCTCGGCTGCCACTCTTTGTGTATTAAAGATATGTCTGGGTTGCTCAAGCCGTATGAAGCTGAAGATCTGATCACCCGCATTAAATCCTCTTGTGCCGTGCCTTTAGCGCTGCACAGCCATGCAACGACTGGTCTTTCAGCGGCAACAGCCGTTAAAGCGGTAGAGGCTGGTATCGATATTTTGGATACCGCTATCTCGTCAATGAGCCAAACTTACGGGCACACACCAACCGAAACAGTGGTCGCTATGCTTGAAGGAACCGAGCGTGATACGGGTCTGAGCCTGACACAGCTTGAACCGATTGCCACTTATTTTCGTGAAGTGCGTAAGAAATACGCTAAATGGGAAGGGCAGTTAAAAGGTGTCGATTCTCGTATTCTTATTGCGCAGGTTCCTGGTGGTATGTTGACTAATATGGAAGGTCAACTAAAAGAACAAGGAGCGGCCGATCGCCTTGATGAGGTTCTTGAAGAGATCCCTCGTGTGCGAAAAGATTTAGGTTTCATTCCCCTTGTGACTCCAACATCTCAAATCGTGGGAACACAAGCGGTGATCAACGTCCTTACTGGTGAGCGCTATAAGAGCATCACGAAAGAAACTGCAGGGGTATTAAAAGGTGAATACGGTGCAACGCCTGCGCCAGTGAATATTGAGTTGCAAGCCAAGGTGTTGGGTAATCTTACGCCGATCACTTGCCGTCCAGCCGATTTGTTGGATGCAGAAATGGCCGTGTTGACCACTGAATTGCTCGAAAAGGCAAAAGCAGAGGGAATTTCATTAGCGGCAGATACGGTGGATGATGTTCTGACTTACGCATTGTTCCCACAAGTCGGTTTGAAGTTCTTGAAAAATCGTCACAATCCGGATGCATTTGAGCCTGCGCCAACCTTGGAGTCAGCCAAACCTACACCTGCTACCGTTGTGACAAAAGGTGGTATTGAAACCTACAGTGTTAAAGTGGATGGGCAAATTTACACGGTTGAAGTGGGGCCTCAAGGCCAGCTTAGCTCGATTTCTGCCAGCCAGTCTCAAGCAGCACAGTCACCAAGCGTGCCAGCAAGTAACAATGCAGAAGCCGTTCCTTCACCACTCGCTGGCAACATTTTTAAAGTGAATGTTCAAGCTGGTTCTGAGGTGTTAGAAGGGGATGTGTTAGTGATTCTGGAAGCGATGAAGATGGAAACCGAGATCCGTGCGGCACGTGGCGGTATTGTTCAAGATCTTCATGTCAAAGAGGGTGATGCTGTGACTGTTGGTGCACCATTGCTGAGCTTAGCGTAAGGGAGAACCATGGACGGATTACTGACCTTATGGTCTGAAACAGGGATCGCTAATTTTCAGCTAGGCCAAATCTGCATGATTTTGGTCGGTTGTTTACTGCTGTTTTTGGCTATTCGCAAAGGCTTTGAGCCACTGCTGTTATTGCCGATCGGCTTTGGTGCGATTTTAGCGAATATTCCGAATGCGGGTTTTACCGAACCCGGCGGTCTGCTTTATTACGTTTATCATGTTGGTATTGAGACGGGCGTTTTTCCACTGCTGATTTTTATGGGCGTGGGCGCGATGACCGATTTCGGGGCGTTGATTGCAAACCCTAAAACGTTATGGCTAGGTGCGGCCGCTCAGTTTGGTATTTTCGCCACCCTGTTTGGTGCGATATTACTCAACTATGTACCGGGTATGGAATTTACCATGGCCGATGCTGCGTCCATCGCCATCATTGGTGGAGCCGATGGCCCAACCGCTATTTTCCTTGCCAGTAAATTATCGCCGGATTTATTAGGTGCAATCGCTGTGGCGGCTTATAGCTATATGGCATTAGTTCCTATCATTCAGCCACCGATTATGAAGGCACTTACAACACCTGAAGAGCGAAAAATCAAAATGGCTCAGCTACGCCACGTTGGGAAGACAGAAAAAATACTGTTTCCTTTGGCGGTGCTATTGATGACGATTCTATTTTTACCGTCAGCAACGCCATTAGTGGGTATGTTCTGTCTAGGTAATTTAATGCGTGAATCGGGTGTGGTTGAGCGTCTATCCAAGACAGCGCAAAATGAACTGATCAACATCGTTACTATCTTCTTAGGCTTAGGCGTTGGTTCTAAACTGCAGGCTGATAAGTTTTTGAACTTGGAAACATTAGGTATTTTGGCGCTCGGTGCTATTGCTTTCAGTATTGGTACGGCTGGTGGTGTGTTGATGGCGAAAGTGCTTAATAAATTCTCGAAAGAGGATATTAATCCTCTTATTGGCGCTGCAGGTGTGTCTGCGGTACCGATGGCGGCGCGAGTAGTGAACAAAGTGGGGCTTGAAGCTAATCCACAGAACTTCTTACTGATGCACGCCATGGGGCCAAATGTAGCAGGTGTACTGGGCTCTGCTGTTGCAGCAGGTGTTTTGCTTGCTCTTGTTGGCTAAGCCTAGACGAGCTGATGGTTATTTTGCGAGCTAAAGATTAACTAGAAGCAATAAAATGGTATATATTCAAAGGGATGCTGAGGCATCCCTTTCTTTTTATCAATAGGGAAGTTTGACATGGATAATAAACAGATCGCAATTACTGAGTTTGGTGGACCAGAGGTGCTCGTTATTCAAACCAGTGACGTTCCTCAACCTAAAGCTGGCGAAGTGTTAGTGAAAGTGGCTTTTGCTGGTGTAAACCCTATTGATGTAAAAACTCGGGCGGGTCTGGGGTGGGCTGCAGCGCAAAACAAAGATAAGCTGCCATGGGTGCCAGGTTACGATATTTCTGGACAAGTTGTTGAGGTGGGGGAAGATAATCGCCGCTTTCAAATTGGAGATAATGTGGCGGGCTTTGTTGGGTTTCCGTTGCGTGGTGGCGGTTACAGCCAATATTTGTGTGTGGCAGAAAGTGAACTCAGCCTTGTTCCTGATGCTGTGACCTTAGAAGCAGCAGCAGTGCTGCCACTGGCAGGGCAAACGGCGGCGCAAGCCCTAAATAAAGCGCAAGTGAAAGAGGGGGATCGCGTATTGATCCTCGCGGGCGCCGGTGGTGTCGGGCACTTAGCGGTACAAATTGCTTTAGCAGCAAAAGCCGAAGTGTATACCACGTGCAGCGAACAAAATTTGGATTATTTAGCGACTCTTGGTGCTCATGCCATTAATTACAATTTTGCTCCTGCTTCACAGCGTTTAGAAGAAGTGGATGTGCTGATTGATTTAGTCGGGGGTGATGCGGCTCTCGACGCTTTGAAATGCTTGAAAGATCATGCGCGTGTCGTTACTGTTCCGACTCTAAGTGCTGAGCTTATTTGTGAAAAAGCAAAATTACTTGGTTTTGAAGCCACAGGCATGTTAGTTGATCCTAATCCTGAACAGCTTGATACCATGCTTTATATGGTCAGCGTTGGCTTATTGAAAACGGAAATTCAAGCTGTTTATCCGATGGCGGAAGTGGCTGCGGCTCATCAACAGATTGAAACAGGCCATACTCGAGGCAAAGTTCTTCTTGATATGAAATGTTAGACATTTTTAGCACCTATTTGGAACCGCTCTCGTATTGGTTTGCTGGCTCTGCTCTGTGGGTGCTTTTTTTTAGTGGTTTTCTCAGTGCTACCTTATTACCGGGAAGCTCAGAAGCGAGTTTATTCGCCACATTAAGTCTGAATCAATTTCCCGTATTTTGGGTTATCGCCGTTGCAAGCGCTGGCAATACCCTCGGCGGTCTGACCAACTATTGGCTCGGTATCTGGTTGCCTAATCGAACTGAAAGCGAAAAGCACGGTCATAAAGCGTTAGCTTGGCTCAATAAATATGGTTATTGGGCTCTCTTATTTAGTTGGCTACCTGTGGTGGGTGATGTGCTTTGTTTGGCCGCAGGTTGGCTACGCATGAAATTTTTACCTACTTTTGTCATTATTTTGATCGGCAAAGCACTGCGTTACATCATGCTTGCCGCTGTATTCTATGGTTTTTTCTAAGGAGCTGTTATGAGAAAAATTTGGCTAGGTGCCCTTTCTCTTATTGCCATTTATGGCTGTTCATCAACGGTCGCACCTATCGCTTTTTTTTCATCATTACCGAAAGGGGTTACGCTGATTGAGCAAGTGGATGCTCAACCAGAAAAAGTGATGATCCCTTATGCAAAATATCAGCTCGATAATGGTCTTACTGTCGTGCTCTCACCGGATCACTCAGATCCTTTAGTGCATGTCGATGTCACTTATCATGTGGGTTCGGCACGTGAAGAGGTTGGAAAATCAGGGTTTGCTCATTTCTTTGAACACATGATGTTTCAAGGAACGGAGCACGTTGGCGATCAAGAACATTTTCGTTTGATCACCGAAGCGGGAGGAACCATGAATGGGAGTACCAACCGTGACCGTACTAATTATTACCAAACCGTGCCTTCAAATCAGCTAGAAAAAGTGTTGTGGCTCGAATCTGATCGGATGGGATTTTTACTCAACGCGGTTTCTCAACGTAAATTTGAGATCCAACGTGACACAGTAAAAAACGAACGCGCACAAAACTACGACAACCGCCCCTATGGCTTGATGTGGGAAAAAATGGCGGAGGCGATGTATGCCGAAGGACACCCTTATTCATGGCAAACCATTGGTTATGTAGAAGATCTTGACCGAGTGGACGTCAACGATCTTAAAGCGTTTTTCTTACGTTGGTATGGGCCGAATAATGCGGTGCTGACCATTGGTGGCGATATTGATGTTCAGCAAACACTTGAATGGGTTAATCAATATTTTGGCACCATACCGGCAGGCCCAGCCGTTGATAACGCACCTAAACAGCCGGCCCAGTTGGCGCAAGATCGTTTCATTACCTTGGAAGATCGCATTCAGCAACCCATGGTTGTGGTGGGCTGGCCGACAGAATATCGCGGTGCTCAAAGCCAAGCCTCGTTAGATGCGCTTGCCAAAGTGTTAGGCAGCGGTACCAATAGTTATCTCTACCAAGCGTTAGTCAAAACTCAAAAAGCCGTCAATGCGGGTGCATTCCAAGATTGCGCCGAATTGGCTTGTACCTTCTATGTTTATGCCATGGCCCCTTCGGGTGAAAAGGCTCAACTTGCTCCCTTGTATCGAGAGTTAATGCAAACACTCAGTCAGTTTGAACAGCAAGGGGTAGATCAGAGTCGACTTGATCAAATTACCGGTATGGCGGAAGCGAATGCGGTATTTGCGCTGCAAAGCGTATCTGGAAAAGTGACGCAGCTTGCGTCCAACGAAACGTTTTATGGGCAGCCTGATCGCCTAGAGCAACAATTAGCTCAGATTCATGCGGTCACCCCAGAGTCAATTCAACAGGCTTATCATCGCTTCATTGCTCATCAACATAAGGTTACCTTAAGTGTTGTGCCTAAACATAAAGCCGATCTTGCCGTTCAAAAAGCTAATTTCGTACCACCTAAAAGAGTGCTGCCCGAGCATCAAACGATAACCGAAGATCAATTGGCTTATCGCCAGGTTGAAGATCAATTTGATCGCTCAATCATGCCTTCTGTGGCAAAAGGTGTGAAAGCACAAATGCCGACACTGTATGAACTCTATTTTGATAACGGTATTGAGTTATTAGCCACACAAACCAGCGAAACGCCGACCGTGCTAATTAATATCAATTTACCAGCAGGAGAGCGACATGCCGCGCGTGGCAAAGAAGGGTTAGCTAATTTAACCGCGGCGCTACTTGAAGAAGGTTCAACTCGACGCTCAGTGGAAGCCATTCAAGCTCAACTCGACACGTTAGGTTCGACTATCAGTGTTACTGCCAATGAGTATTCGACCAGTATTATGGTCTCTAGTTTGAAGAAGAATGTTGCAGCAACATTGGATGTGGTTGAAGAAGTTTTATTTCATCCTGCTTTCAAAGAGAGTGATTTTACACGGCTGAAGCAGCAGATGCTGGAAGGGTTGGTTTATCAGCATCAAACACCGGGATGGCTTGCTTCACAAGCTACTCGTCAAGTACTGTTTGGCAACTCTATTTTTGCGCGTTCAAGTGAAGGCACTGAACAATCACTAAACGATTTAACATTAGAAGATGTAAAACGCTTTTATGCGAAACATTACACGCCACATGGTACGCAAATCGTTGTCGTTGGCGACATTTCCAAAAAAGAGGTCGCTAAACAGTTAACCTTTTTAGGGCAGTGGCGTGGTGAAGCTTCTCCTTTGTTACGTCCCCAAGTGGTGAACTCACTGACAGAGCGGAAGATATATCTGGTTGATAAGCCTGATGCGCCGCAGAGCATCGTCCGTTTTGTGCGAAAAGGGTTGCCTTTCGATGCCACTGGCGAGCTTTTTCTCAGCCAACTGGCTAACTTCAATTTAGCGGGCAACTTTAACAGCCGCATTAATCAGAATTTGCGTGAAGATAAAGGCTACACCTATGGTGCTGGGAGTTATTTCGCGAGCAATCGAGAAGTGGGCGCTATTGTTTTCAATGCTCAAGTGCGTGCTGATGCCACAGTAGCTTCAATCGTTGAAATAGAAAAAGAGATGGCAACATTCAGTCAAAGTGGCTTAACCGACCAAGAGCTAAAATTTATGCGCCTTGCTGTCGGCCAACAAGATGCACTGACGTATGAAACACCATCACAAAAAGCGCAGTTGCTTAGTAATATTTTGACCTATAGTTTGGATGAAGATTACCTACAGCAACGAAATGAACTGGTAGAAAACGTAAAAAAATCAACGCTCAATAAACTCGCCGCTAAATGGTTTGCACCACAAGAGTATCAAATTATCGTGGTGGGTGATGCGAAAACGTTGAAGCCACAACTTGAAAAATTAGATATTCCCGTAGAAGAGCTTGAAATCATCCGCTAGAGTACACATTTATAGGGGGCAGATTGTTTGCCTCCATTCTACTCTCTTGCTGAGTTAGAGCCGCTTTCATTCGGATCATTCACCTATAAGCGAATCATTATTTTGACTAATTTTGCCGCACGACTTGAACAAGTCACTAAAAAATCAGAAGTGTTTAAGCAGTTTGGCCGAGGCGTTGAGCGTGAAACGTTACGCTATACCCCAGAAGGCTCGTTAGCTCTGACTCCTCATCCAGAAGCACTCGGCAGCGCATTAACCAACCGTTGGATCACCACTGATTTTGCGGAGTCATTGCTTGAATTTATTACACCAGTCTCTCATGACGTGCCGACTTTACTCTCACAACTGGCGGATATTCACCATTTTGCTCAAACCAAATTGGGTGACGAAAAGATGTGGCCGCTTTCTATGCCTTGTTATGTTGGCAGCGAAGATGATATCGAACTGGCGCAATATGGTTCATCGAATACGGGTAAAATGAAAACCCTTTATCGAGAAGGCTTAAAGCGTCGTTACGGCAGCTTAATGCAGATCATTTCTGGCGTACATTTCAATTTTTCATTTCCAGAATCATTTTGGGATGCCTTGCATGGCGAGCAAACTGAATCCCAGCGTACTGAGACAAAATCGGAAGCCTATTTTGGTGTGATTCGTAATTACTACCGTTTTGGCTGGCTTATTCCCTATTTCTTTGGCGCATCACCTGCGTTATGTTCATCGTTTGTGCGCGGACGTGAAAGCCATCTGCCATTTGAAAATATTGGTAAAACGCTTTATTTGCCTCATGCTACCTCGTTGCGCCTCAGTGATTTAGGTTATACCAATAGCGCGCAAAGTGGCTTGCAAATTGGTTTTAATAGCTTGGATCAATATCTAGAAGGGTTGAATCAGGCGATCCGCACTCCATCAAAAGAGTTTGCAGAACTAGGCGTGTATGTCGATGGTGAACATCGTCAGCTCAACAGCAATGTTTTGCAGATAGAAAACGAACTCTATGCACCGATCCGTCCTAAGCGTGTGGCCAAAAATGACGAAAAGCCGTCACAAGCGTTAGAGAGAGGCGGAGTCGAATACATCGAAGTGCGTTCGTTAGACGTAAACCCGTTTAGCCCGATTGGTATTACTGAAGATCAAGTGCGTTTTCTCGATCTGTTCCTCACTTGGACAGCTCTTTCAGATTCAGATCCGATGGACAATTGTGAGCTGGCATGTTGGCGAGATAACTGGAACAAAGTGATTTTAGAAGGTCGTAAACCGGGTTTAGAGTTACAAATTGGCTGTCGCGGAGAGAAACTGACGCTGCAAGCGTGGGCGCATAATGTATTCGATGACTTACGCAAAATAGCGCAAGTAATGGATAGCGCTTGTGGTGGCAACGCATACCAAGCCGTATGCGAGAAACTAAGCTCGTGGATTGATAATCCAGAATTAACCTTTTCCGCCCAACTACTTGAACAGACTAAACAGTTTGGAGGGCTCGGTAAGGTGGGTTGTGCATTAGGAGCCGAATACCGACAAGCCAACCTGGCACATCACTATCAAACTTATTCTGAGTCTGTGATGGAAGAGGAAGTGCTGCGTTCTCGAGCCGCTCAGCAACAGATAGAACAACACGATACTCAAAGTTTTGAAGAATTTCTTGAAAGCTATTTTTCGTACCTAAAATGATCTCTCGATCATAATCTAACATTGATAGGCAGAGCATCGCTCTTTGCCAAATAAGGAGAAAGCAATGCCATTACTCGACAGTTTTACTGTAGATCACACTCGTATGCATGCGCCTGCGGTACGTGTGGCAAAAAATATGCAGACGCCTAAAGGGGATACAATCACCGTATTTGATCTCCGTTTTACTGCCCCAAACAAAGATATTCTTTCAGAAAAAGGGATCCACACTTTAGAGCATTTATACGCTGGCTTTATGCGCGCGCACTTAAATGGTCATGATGTAGAAATCATCGACATCTCACCTATGGGCTGCCGCACAGGTTTTTACATGAGTTTGATTGGCGCGCCAACAGAAGCGCAAGTGGCGCAAGCGTGGTTAGCGGCGATGCATGATGTGCTAAAAGTAGAGAGCCAAGATCAGATCCCTGAACTAAACGAATACCAATGTGGTACAGCCTCAATGCACTCGTTAACAGAAGCTAAAGAGATTGCTCAAGCGATTATCACAGCAGGTATTGCGGTGAATAAAAATGATGAGCTTGCTTTACCTGAGTCGATGCTCAAAGAGCTGAAAGTGGATTAAAGATCGCCAGATCTGGCTCTTTAAAAACAAAAAGCTTGGCAGTGACCAAGCTTTTTTTCTTTCTTTTATGCAGTGACTGGCGATTAATGTTTTTTGGTTTTGCGTGGAAAGACTTTAACCTGCTTAATGCGGTTTTCTTCTACATCTACAATCTCCATCGCATGGCCAGAAACTTTGACACTTAAGTGGCTACTTGGAATATCTTCAAGGTGCTCCAAAAGTAAACCGTTTAAGGTTCTTGGGCCCGTCGTTGGCAGTTTCCACTTCAGCCCTTTGTTAATGTCACGGATATTTGCGCTGCCATCAATCAAGAAGCTGCCATCACTTTGTGGTGTAATTTCATCGGCTAAGCTTGGTGCCATCGAGGTTGTGAATTCCCCCACAATCTCTTCGAGAATATCTTCAACAGTGATCAAGCCATTGATATCACCGTATTCATCAACGATCAGGCCAATCCGCTCTTTGTTGCGTTGGAATTTAAGTAATTGTACGTTGAGCGGTGTGCCTTCCGGGATGAAGTAGACTTCATCAGCGGCACGTAAAATCATCTCTTTATTGAACTCTTTTTTTTCCAACATCAAACGAGAAGCATCACGAAGGCGCAATATGCCCACCGCTTCATCAATTTTGTCTCGGTAAAGCACCACGCGTCCGTGTGGCGAGTGAGTTAACTGACGCACGATAGATTTCCAATCATCGTTAATATTGATACCAGTAATTTCGTTACGTGGGATCATGATGTCGTTCACCGTGACATGTTCGAGATCGAGAATGGAAAGCAGCATATCTTGGTGGCGACGAGGAATAAGGCCACCCGCTTCGTTGACGACGGTTCTCAACTCTTCAGAGCTTAGATGATCCTCCGCCCCATGCTTGGCTTTAAGGCCTAGTAAGCGGATGAAACCATTGGTGATGAAGTTAATGAACATCACCAATGGTGACAATATCTTCATTAAGAAGGTCAGTAAGATGCTGCTGGCGTAAGAGACGCGTTCAGGGTAAAGCGCTGCTAATGTTTTTGGCGTCACTTCAGCAAAAACCAGAACGACCAACGTCAGCGCACCAGTGGCAATGGCCACTCCTAGATCCCCATAAAGGCGCATACCAATAATAGTGGCAATTGCAGAAGCTAAAATATTGACTAGGTTGTTGCCAATGAGGATCAAACCAATGAGGCGATCTGGACGATCAAGCAGTTTTTCGACACGCTTTGCACCTTTGTGGCCAGTATTGGCCAAGTGCTTTAAGCGGTAGCGGTTCAAAGACATCATGCCGGTTTCTGAACCTGAAAAATAAGCCGAAATTACGATGAGACCCGCGAGTAGTGCAAACAATATACCCGTTGAAATGTCGTCCAAAACGTGGTGTTTCCTTATAAATAGTGTGATTAAGTAATGATCTAATTAAATGAATGTGTCAATACGCTATCAAACGTGTTGAGTTAGCTCAAAATGATTTCTTTTACAAAACGGCTACCAAAGTAGGCCAGTGTGAGTAAGGTTGCACCAGCGACAGCAAACCAAGTCACTTTTCTACCGCGCCAACCTTTTCGGTAATGTCCCCACAACAATACAGAATAGACAACCCAAGCAATGAAAGACAAAATGCCTTTATGCGCTTTGCCTTGAGCAAACATATCACCGACAAAATCAAAACCAGTAATCAAGGTACCAGTAAGTAATACGTTACCTATCAAGATGATTTTAAACAGTTGCCTTTCTACCATCAGTAGTGGTGGCAAATTGGGGTTGATGGTTAGCATCTTCTTTTTCTTTAGCTTGTAGTCCAGCCAAGCCAATTGCAAAGCGTAGAGTGCGCCAATCGAAAGGGTTGAATACGAAAATAGTGCTAGAGAAATATGCAACAACAGTGGCGGATTGTTTTCTAAGTGAGTCATGAACATGCTGGGAAGAAATGAGGCGGCGCTGACGTTGATCGCGGCGAAGCTATACACCACCGGCAACAGAAACCACAATCGCGTTTTTAACATCGCAATGCTCATCACCAGTGAGATGATAAAGCTTATCAATGATGCCACATTGAGCATACTGAGGTTTTGCCCATTAGCGTTGAAGATTAAATCACTCAGTAACCACGCATGAAAAGCCAGCGCCAGTGCTGAACTGAACAATACTGTCTGCGCACGAATCCCAGTTTGATTAACTAAGCCTGGAATAATGGTCGCTATGGATAAAAAATACAAAATAGTGGCGACTATTGCGATTAAGTTTTCCATACTTCTTACAAAATGGTGGCTGAATTGGCGAATTATACCTTGCATCACGATAATGAGCTACGTTGGATACCGATTGATTTGACATATACCCACCTTAGTTGAAGTCATGGTGCAAATAATTAACAGGGTGAAGGCTTTTATTCGATAAATCGCAGAGATAACTCTTTTTGACCCCCCTGTTTTGGGGACCCAATGTTGCGTTTACGGGTTTAAGTCGCTTATCGCGAAGCGTCAATGGGTATGACTATTAGATTGGCTAAGGTATACTGACCCCAATTAATCGCCGAACTAGCGAAGAGACAACGATGTTTGAAAATTTAACGGATCGACTATCCAAGACGCTGAAAAATATCAGCGGCAAAGGCCGTCTCACCGAAGACAATATTAAAGAAACCCTACGCGAAGTGCGCATGGCGCTGCTTGAAGCGGACGTTGCACTGCCTGTAGTGCGTGATTTTGTCGCGCGCGTTAAAGAGGGCGCAGTGGGTGTTGAGGTGTCTAAATCGCTGACACCGGGACAAGAGTTCATCAAGATTGTTCAAGCGCAGCTTGAAGCGGTAATGGGCGAATCCAACGAAGCGCTTAACCTTGCAGCCCAGCCGCCAGCAGTGATTTTAATGGCGGGTTTACAAGGGGCGGGTAAAACCACCAGTGTTGGTAAGCTTGCTAAGCTGCTTAAAGAACGCGATAAAAAGAAAGTACTGGTGGTTTCGGCTGACGTTTATCGCCCAGCGGCGATAAAACAGCTTGAAACGCTAGCTAACGATCTGGACGTTGAATTTTTTCCTTCTTCAGCCGACCAAAAACCGATTGATATCGCCAATGCGGCCATTGACCATGCGAAGAAGAAATTCTTCGATGTGCTGATTGTCGACACTGCAGGCCGTCTTGCTATTGATGAACTGATGATGGCAGAGATCCAAGATCTGCATGCGGCGATTAATCCGATTGAAACATTGTTCGTTGTGGATGCCATGACGGGGCAAGATGCCGCGAACACCGCAAAAGCCTTTGGTGATGCGCTGCCGTTAACGGGGGTTATCTTAACCAAAGTTGATGGTGATGCTCGAGGTGGTGCCGCACTTTCCGTTCGTCATATCACCGGTAAACCGATTAAATTCTTAGGGGTCGGTGAAAAAACTGACGCGCTCGAGCCTTTCCATCCTGATCGTATTGCATCACGCATATTGGGAATGGGCGATGTTCTCTCATTAATTGAAGATCTACAACGTAATGTTGATCACGAGCAAGCAGAACGCCTAGCTAAAAAATTCAAGGAAAAGAAAGGATTTGATTTAGAAGATTTCCGCGAACAGCTCGGGCAAATGCAGAATATGGGCGGCATGATGGGCATGCTCGATAAATTGCCTGGCATGGCAAACCTACCAGCGAACGTGAAAGATAAGGTCGATGATAAGATGTTCAAGCAGATGGAAGCGATCATCTGTTCGATGACCATGCACGAGCGTCAGCACCCAGACATGATAAAAGGTTCACGTAAAAAACGTATCGCGACGGGTTCTGGCACCCAAGTACAAGATGTTAACCGCTTACTGAAACAGTTCACCCAAATGCAGAAAATGATGAAAAAAATGCAGAAAGGTGGCATGAAAGGCATGATGCGTAATATGCAAGGCATGATGGGCGGAATGGGTGGCATGGGCGGCGGCGGTTTCTTTGGTCGTTAACCTAACTCATTGCAATGCTTAAAATTTACTAAAGCGTGATGCTCATCACTGCAAAAGCATAATGCTTCTGCTGGTGAAAAAATAGCTAAACCCCTTGCAAAGCCTCGGAATAAGAGTAAAATTCCGAGGCTTTATTTTGGCACGAGACCCCAGACTGTTTTTCGTAAATGGTTTTTGGGGTTAATTTTATTATTGAGAAAGCAAAGAGGACGACATGGTAACCATTCGTTTGGCACGTCACGGCGCTAAAAAGCGTCCATTTTATCAAATCGTAGTTGCGGATAGCCGTAACGCAGTAACTGGCCGTTTCATCGAGAAAGTAGGTTTCTTTAATCCTACGGCTACTGGCCAAGAAGAAGGCCTACGTGTTGATCTAGATCGCGTTAACCATTGGGTTGGTCAAGGCGCATCTCTATCTGATCGCGTAGCTAAGCTAGTAAAAGACGCTCAAAAAGCGGCTTAATTCTTACTTTTATAGAAGAACATTAGCTTATGTCGATGAAAGGTAAAGAAACAATGAGCAAAGAAAACGAAAAGATTGTTATGGGCAAGTTTGGTGCTACCTATGGCATTCGTGGCTGGCTCAAAGTTTTTTCCTACACAGACGAAGCTGAAAGTATTTTTGATTACAGCCCTTGGTTTATTAACCAAAAAGGCCAGTGGATCGAGTACAAAGTAGAGAGTTGGAAGCGCCATGGTAAGAGTATGGTGGTAAAACTTGAAGGTTTAGATGTTCGAGAAGACGCACATCTACTCACCAACTTTGAAATTGCTATTGATCCCGCATCATTACCAGAATTGTCAGCAGATGAATTCTACTGGCGTGAATTGTTCGGTATGCAAGTTATTACCACCAAGGGGTATAACCTTGGTGAGGTCACTGACCTATTAGAAACTGGCTCCAACGATGTTCTGGTTGTGAAAGCGAATTTGAAAGATGCTTTTGGCCAAAAGGAACGGTTGGTACCGTACCTTGAAGAGCAAGTGATCAAGAATGTTGATCGCGAAGCTCGACGGATCGAAGTTGACTGGGATCCGGCATTCTAACTCTAAAATTTCAGAGCGAGAGAACACATGTGGGTTGGCGTTATAAGCCTATTTCCTGAAATGTTCCGTTCTGTTACTGATTTTGGAGTAACAGGTCAAGCGGTTAAAAAAGGTTTGCTGTCTATTGAAGCTTGGAATCCTCGAGATTTCACTCATGACAAACATCGCACCGTCGATGACAGACCTTACGGTGGTGGTCCTGGAATGCTCATGATGGTACAGCCTTTGCGCGATGCCATTCATGCAGCAAAACAAGCCGCACCGGGAAAGACGAAAGTCATTTACCTTTCTCCTCAAGGTCGAAAACTCGACCAAAAAGGAGTCGAAGAGCTGGCGACAAATGAGAACCTAGTTCTTATTTGCGGACGCTATGAAGGGGTAGATGAGCGTATCATCCAATCAGAAGTTGACGAAGAATGGTCGATTGGTGATTTTGTGATGACAGGCGGCGAACTGCCAGCCATGACGTTGATTGATTCTGTCTCTCGGTTTGTTCCGGGAGTATTAGGAGATTTCGCATCAGCAGAAGAGGATTCTTTTGCAAATGGCTTGCTAGATTGCCCGCACTATACGCGTCCTGAAGTGTTAGATGGAAAAGAAGTACCTGCGGTACTGAAATCCGGTAATCACGAGGATATTCGTCGCTGGCGGCTGAAACAGTCGTTGGGCCGAACTTGGCATAGAAGGCCAGAGCTCCTGGAAAACCTAGCTCTGACTGACGAACAGGAACTATTACTGGTTGAGTTCATTAAAGAAACTCAAATACATCAGTAACCTATTTAATTTAGTATCAGTTTATTCTAGGAATTTTTAAAATGAGTAACATCATCAAGGCTCTTGAAGAAGAGCAAATGAAACAAGGCCTACCTAAATTCGCACCAGGTGACACTGTTGTTGTTCAAGTTAAGGTAAAAGAAGGTGATCGTGAGCGTCTACAGGCTTTTGAAGGCGTTGTAATCGCAATCCGTAACCGTGGCCTACACTCTGCATTCACTGTTCGTAAGATCTCTAACGGTGAAGGTGTTGAGCGTACGTTCCAAACTCACTCTCCAGTGGTTGATAGCATTGAAGTTAAACGCCGCGGTGCAGTACGTCGTGCCAAACTGTACTACCTACGTGAGCGTTCTGGTAAGTCAGCTCGTATCAAAGAGAAACTTGCTAAGAAGTAATGCTATAAACTAGCGTTCTCATAGTAATAAACAGGGGTCGAGCAATCGGCCCCTGTTTTTATATGTGCGCTAATATTGATCTTCTGACCAACCATCACTGTCTGACATATCCGGTGCACCGGGAATACTTTTTTCCTCATCGGCCCACTCGCCAAAATCGATCATCTGACACTGTTTGGAACAAAAAGGACGATAAGGGCTCTGTTCTCCCCATTCGACATCGGCTTTGCACTGCGGGCATTTTACAATGGTAATTTTCTTTGACATAACGGACTTCAAGTAACGATGGATAGGCGTAAGTGTATTACCTAACGCAATGGAAAGTAAGAGTCAGTCGGGAATTGAAGCGGAATTGATTAACAGCAGACGGCGAGATCAAACTCGATATCGCGCCCTGTTGCTTGGCCTGATTGGAATTCGATAAATTTAATCGCGAAGCGATTTTTATGGCCAGAGATCATGGGATATACCCCATACTCAAGTGGGATCGACAAGCGCAAGATATTAGCGTCTTCGGCATCGCTTTGATAAAAACCTAATCGTGCTAGGCGTGCTTTAAAATGGCCCGTTTCGCGGGTTAACTTTAGCCAAAGTTGCAACGCATCTGATAACGGTCGCAGCGTTTCCATCCATTGGTGCGCATCTTGGGTCTTCTTTTCTATCGGAATGTGTAGCCAGTAGTGCAGGGCTGGCAGGTCAAAACAGCACGACCCGCCCGGTAAATTAAAACGTTGGCGAATCGTGCTTAAGAAACGATCTTCTTTGAGTGATTGACCAAAGCGTTCAGCGCTCATTAAATTACGATGCACCTCGTCGATCTCTTCAAGGAGCGATAGCAACATTTCTTGATCAACACCATCCACATTGAGCCAGCTACGGTAGTTCAAACGCTGTTTTTCAATATCTTTAGCCAACTCGCTTTTGAGTTGGATCTGTTCGAAGATTTCGAGTAAATCAAACAATGAACGAAAGAAGAGTTGGTGTTGAATACCGTCACGAAACTGAGCGGAATGCATCAACTGGTTAAGCAGCGCTTCGACTCTTAAATAGATACGAGTTTTTTCGTTCAGTGGGTGTTCAAACTTATGCGTGGTCATCTAGCTAGCCTTAGGTCCGGTCTGGGTTATTCTTACAGACTTAGGCTGCATATGGCTAGATACTTTTTGTGTAATTCTGTGATTTGAGGCAAAAGTTTTTGGTTTTCTGCGCTATTTTTAATCACATCGTCAGCGTATTGCAATCTTTGCTCACGGCTCGCTTGAGCGGCTAAGATCGAACGGACTTGTTGCTCTGATACCTTGTCTCTTGCCATAGTGCGAGCGATTTGGGTTTTTAGATCAACATCAACCACTAAGATGCGATCGACTAAGGTTTGTAGGTTATTTTCTATCAATAATGGCACAACTAATAAAGCATAAGGCGAGGTGGTTTTTGCTAAATCAGCAATCATTTTTGCACGGATCATTGGGTGAAGAAGCTGATTAAGCCAAGCCTTTTCTTGCTCATCAGCAAAGATCTTTTCTCTTAACTTGGTGCGATCTAATTGTCCATCGGGCTTTAATATGGTGAGGCCAAAGTGCGCGCAAATCGCCGTTAATCCTTCACTACCTAGTTCGACGACTTCTCGAGCGATGATGTCAGCATCCACGACATCAATCGAGAAATGCTGCTGAAATAAATGAGCAACGGTGCTTTTTCCGCTGGCAATCCCGCCTGTTAAACCCACCACTAACCCCATGACGATAACCCCATAATTGAACCTAAATACCAACTCATAATATCGTTACCCCACAGCAAGGTTAGCCAGCCAGCAATGGCGAGATAGGGGCCAAAAGGAAAGGCTTTGTCGATCCCTTTTTTTTGCAAGCGCAATTGAATTAGGCCAAAGACAATGCCAACCACAGATGACATGAGGATGATGATGGGCAGATATTGCCAGCCCAACCAAGCGCCGAGAGCAGCCAGCAGTTTGAAATCGCCATAACCCATTCCTTCTTTGCCTGTGACGAGTTTAAACAGCCAATAGACCGACCATAAGCTCAGATAGCCAGCAATGGCGCCGATCACCGCATCTTGCAAACTGACTGGGCTAATGTGCATCAATGATAAGCTGAGGCCCGCCCACAGTAGTGGCAGTGTCAGCTTGTCGGGTAATAGCATGGTATCGAAATCGATAAACGTCGCCGCGATGAGCACAAAAGTGAAAAACAATAGCGCTAGTGAAAAATAACTAAAACCGAAGTGGCTAGCCACGACAAAGCTCATACTGGCAGTGAGCAGTTCAATCAAAGGATAGCGTGCACTGATCGGGCCTTGGCAACGGGAACATTTCCCTTTTAAAAAGAGCCAACTGAGTAGCGGAATATTGTCAATAATACGGATTGGCGTATCACAGTGTGGGCAGCTAGAACGAGGGACACTGAGCGTGAGTTGCCCTTCCGGTGGCGCAATGTGATATTCGGGAAAGCAGTCAGCGCACTCTTGTCGCCATTCTCGCTCCATGATTTTAGGTAGACGATAAATGACCACATTGAGAAAACTCCCCACGATTAAGCCAAACAACGCTGCAAAAAGTGGAAAGAGCCAAGGGTAATAAATAAAAACTTCCATGCACAGACTCGATAATTAAAAGATTAGCAGTGCTAATACTATCCTAATACACTCATTAAGTTAAAGATGGGCAAGTACATTGCCACCACTAAACCGCCGACCACCGTACCCAAAAAGACAATGATCAATGGTTCGAGAATTTTGCCTAAGTTATCGACGGTATTATCGACTTCAAATTCGTAAATGGTGGCGACTTTATTGAGCATGTCATCCAATCGGCCTGATTCTTCACCAATCATCACCATTTGCAGCACCATTTCGGGAAAGGCTTCGGTATTACGCATCGCAATATACATTGGCATACCGGCTGCCGTATCACGATAGACCTCATTAATCGCCGTCTCAAAATGGACATTGCCAGCGGTTTTGGCTGTGGTTTTTAAGCTGGCTAAAATCGGAATGCCTGCACTAAAGCTGGTGGCGAGTGTGCGACTGAATTTAGCAATAGAGGCTTTGCCTATCACCCCGCCAAGAATGGGAAACTTTAATCCTAATCGGCTGGTTTTTAAGCGTATTAAAAAAGATTTTTGGCGTACTGCTTTCACGGCCATTGTGGTGAGGATTATGATGATGAGTACCCACAAACTGTAACTTTGCACCCAATGAGAGAGTTTCAATACTTGCTGTGTAAACCAAGGTAATTCGGCTCCGAATCCTTTGAACATGCTTTCAAACTCAGGGATCACCATAGTAAGCATTAAGTAAGAAACACCTAACGCGACCAACACCACCATGGTTGGGTAGATGAGCGCTTTAATGACTTTAGCGCGCAGTTGTTCACTTTTTTCTCGATAAGTCGCTAGCCGCTCAAACACTTCAGCCAAGTTACCTGACTGTTCACCTGTGTGAATGAGATCAACATACAAGGTATCGAAATGGGTGCTGGCGGTACGCATCGCTTTGGAAATTGGCGTTCCGGCTTCAACCCCTTTGGTGACTTGCGACAAAATGGATTTCATTTCGGCTTTGCGATGGTTATCTCCGACCAGTTTTAAGGCTTGCACGATGGGCACGCCCGTGGTCAGCATGGTCGCCAATTGGCGTGTCAGAATGGTGATGTCTCTGGCCTTCACGCGATGAGTCAAGCGGGTGATAAAAGAGACGCCCCCTTTTTTGATTTTTTTGATCTGAATGTGCTGTTCTTTAAGTTTGTCACGCACTTCCAGTTCGGTTAAAGCGAGAGTTTGGCCAGATACTTTTTTGCCCGAACTATTGATGCCTTTCCAACGATAATTTTTGAGTTCTGATTTGATTTTTGTGTTCATACAATAGAGTCACTCAATGGCTAGCTAAGAGGGATCAAAGCGTTAGAAATAGAGCACGCGTTGCAGCTCTTTGAAGCTGGTTACGCCGTTTTTGAGCTTTTCAATGCCAGATTCTTGTAGTGTCTGCATTCCGTTGGCTTTCGCGATCTGCTCTATTTGATGAATGCTTGCTTTTTGCATAATCGCTTTGGCCAGCTGTGGGTTAAACGCCATCACTTCATAAATGCCGACTCGACCTGAATAGCCCCCTGTGCATTCGTTGCAACCATGCGGGTTCGCTTCATAAATGGTTTCTGTCGCTAGCAGCTGAAAATGTTGCTGCAACTGCATTGAGGGCACGACGGCAATTTTGCAGTGCCGACAAAGGCGACGAGCTAAACGCTGGGCAATAATTAAACTGAGTGAAGAGGCTAAGTTAAACGCTTCAATTCCCATATTACTCAAGCGAATTACCGTTTCGGCGGCGGAGTTAGTATGCAAGGTAGAAAGAACTAAATGCCCGGTTTGTGCTGCTTTTACGGCAATTTCGGCAGTTTCTAAATCGCGGATTTCGCCAACCATCACAATGTCGGGATCTTGCCGTAAGAAGGAGCGTAATGCTTGCGCAAAGCCAAAGCCAATTTTTGGCTGCACTTGAACTTGGTTGATGCCGGATAAGTTAATTTCAACCGGATCTTCAGCGGTAGAAATGTTCACTTCAGCAGTATTTAAAATGTGTAGCCCCGTATAGAGCGAGACGGTTTTTCCGCTGCCCGTCGGGCCCGTCATTAAAATCATCCCTTGTGGTTTTTTCAGCGCAGCTAAGTAGAGTTGTTTTTGCTGGTCGTTATAACCCAATTTGTCGATATCTAAGTTAGCAGCACTGCTATCAAGTAGGCGCAGTACGATTTTTTCACCCCATAAAGTAGGGAGGCTGGAAACGCGCATATCGATGGCGGTGTCTTGATTCAACCGCAGTTTAATTCGTCCATCTTGTGGTAAGCGCCGCTCGGCAATATCGAGTTTGGATAAAATTTTAAGCCGCGCGGCAAGCCGGCGACTTAAGTTGCTTGAGGGACGCTGCGTTTCCACCAAAATACCATCACAGCGCAATCGTACTCGGTAAAGCGCTTCGTACGGTTCGAAATGGATATCGGATGCGCCTTTTCGCACCGCATCAAGCAGGATTTGGTTAATAAAGCGACTGACTGGGGCGTCATCTTGGCTGAGGTCTTCAATCGATTGAATCTCATCATCAGACAGCTTAACTAAGTTTGCCAGTTCATCTTGGCTGATCTCTTTCCCTGAAGAAGAGGATCCTTGAATTGTTCGGCCATACAAGCGCCGGATGGCTGCTTGCAGCGCTTTGTAGTCGGCTAAAACCAGTTCGACTTGTAAGCCTGTCGCAAAGCGAAAATCATCTTCCACTTGTAAATGGGTCGGGTCGGAAACTGCGATGGTCAGGGTTTGGCCATTATTGGCAATCGGCAGTGCTTGGTAACGGGTGATGAGATCACGCAAACCAAGCTGTTGGCAGAGCAGTGGGTAGTCGTAGCGGGTTAAGTCAGTGTCCGGTAGGCCAAAAAGGGTACTTAACTGCTCAGTCAGATCATGAGGATGGAAAAAATCCAAAGCGAGCAAAGCTTCTGGCACACTCGCACCAGACGCTTTGATATGTTCAATAACTGCGTGTTCTTGCGTCGGGCTCAATATCTGAGCCTGACGCAGAATCGCAGGGAGGTTGGTTAGCATTTTATCAAGGAATCGCTCTTAAGCATCCTTTAAGATCTTTTTCCAATAATGTTTTGGGAATATCATGCGTGCACTTCCAGCCTGAATTTGTAC
>NZ_NDIM01000355.1:0-2967 GCF_002241375.1 Vibrio sp. V19_P1S1T109
ACACTTAACAGCGCTACACGTCATGCTCAGTACCCGCAGCGTCACGCAGACAGCAGCCCAGCTCTGCATTAGCCCTTCAAGCATCAGTAAAAACTTGTCGCAATTGCGCATTCTCTTGGAAGATGAACTATTTTATCGTGACGGTACACATTTGATACCTACCCCTTTCGCGCTACAAATGGGCCCCACTGTCCATTCAATCCTCTCTAGCATGAATGGATTGCTGCATCACTCAAATTTCGAACCTCAACATTATCAGGGAAAATACCGCCTTGCGATGCGAGAAAGTGCCTTTGAGTTGTTTGCTCCTATTTTGACAAACGTAATAAAAAATCATGCACCGCAAGCTTCCTTTACTATCTACTCGAAAGATCACTATGGCTTCGATGCCCTGCAAAGCGGGCTGATTGATTTCGTCATTTTGCCACACGATATCAGCCAGCCCCCAACGCGAGATAAAGAACTCGTGTGGGAAGTGATTGCTCACGATGAAATGGTCTGCTTAATGCGTAGTGATCATGCTTTAGCCAATGAAGTACTCACTATCGATCACTACCTTGCTCAATCGCATATCGGCATCATGGACAAAGAGCTGGCTGAACCTTTTTTTGAACAGAATTTAGCTCAATCTCATCGAGCTCGTCATGTTCCGGTTGTTGTTGCTGACTTTGGTGCGGCCGCCATCTTATGCAAGCATACTGACTCACTCTTTACTTGCTCCAAACGCTGGGCGGAACAAGCGATGCAAGCTAGGGAGTTGCTCATCAAACCGTTACCTTTCAATTATGGGAAAGTGGCTTACAGCTTAGTGTGGAATAAGCCCAGTATGAACGACCAAGCTTTGAAATGGTTGTGTGATCAGCTCAAAAAACCACACAGATATTTGTGAATCAACATTGAAAATTTAGCTCAATGCTTAAAATAAAGAAGGCCAGCACTATTTTGCGCTGGCCTTCTTTATTTATCTTCTGATGTACTTTTATTTTTGCTTAACCCTAGCCATGAGTTATCAGTCAACAAACAGAATTATTCGTGATCAATGCCTTATAGTCTTCTGTGGAGTGACTATCATGACACTTATCAACAAGCTAGAGCTTACGCAAGTTGGTCATTATGGAACAGTGAAATAATGTAAATAAGCCATTCTCAATCTGGAAAACCATCGACTTTATAATGTTATTTCCTACCAATGCCCATCACTACTGGCGCTAGACCTTTTGAATTTTTAATCTCGAACGCAACTGCGGTTTCCACTTGGCTAAAACCTGCGCTTTTCAGTTGTGTCTCAATTTGGTTTTGGCTAAGGCCATAGTCAGGATCATCTTCTTCAACCAACCAGTCCCAATGAATAAAAACGCCATGCTCATCTAATAGAGAATGAATGATGGTAAATACTTCATTAAGATTCGGCACAAACGCGCACACAGATGACGCCACAACAAGATCGAATTGTTTGCGAAAGGCCGGATGTTGCGCGACTAGACCACGGGTCAGAAAATCCACCACGGGTTCAACGTTGACCAACTCTTTTTTATCCAACTCTTCAATCATGGCCTCAGAGCCATCTAGCGCGACAATATCTCTGGCATGGCGAGACATCATTTGGCTCAGCAAACCCGTACCACACCCGAAATCAAGAACATGTTTACCTTCGAGAGTGACCCGTTTCTGCAATTGCTGAAACACATTTTGAGCAAAAAGCGTTGTGGATTCGTCCTGCTCCCACTGAGCCGCACACTCATCCCATTCGTTCGCCATCATGGCCTCCGTGTTACTTCTTGTATTGGGGAAATTTTCCCAAGAATAAACCAAAACTGTGTTACGTTCATAGAGTTACAGCTCAATCTTGACTAAGAAATGATGAACTGGCTTTGATTGGCGAGAAAACCGTCAGTTGGTAGAAGAACATCAGATAGGCAGTGGTACTAAAATTGTTTATGATCAACCCATTATTGTGCCTTAGAGAACGTTATGAACCTTTCTCAAATTGAAGCATTTTTCTCTGTCGCGGACACGGGCTCAGTCTCCGAAGCGGCGCGACAATTAGAATGTAACCGAACCAAACTCAGTATGGCGATTAAAGCGTTGGAGAAAGAGCTCGATACCGCTCTTTTTGTGCGCACCGGCAACAACCTGACCTTATCTGAAGCGGGGAAAGCAATTTATAAAGATTGTGAAAGTGTTTTGGTGACCATTGCACGTATAAAACACACCTGTACGCAAATATCACGGGGCTTCAACGCCGAGATGTGGATTGCCCGTGATGATTCTCTTCCTGATGCCTTGTGGCAAGATTTTGCACACCAGCTGAATAACCGTTTTCCCGCGACCTCGTTTAACCTTGTATTGGCTTCAAGCGGCGACTTAGCCAACTTGATTGCCACTCATCAAGTCGATTTTGCTTTTGGCGTCGATTACGAAAGAATCAACGACCCGCGGATCACTTATCAACCTTTGGGTAAAATCCGGATGATGTCGGTGTGCAAAAGTGACCACCCGCTAACTAAAATTTCGCGAGTCACCGACGAAGAACTGCGCAGAGCAATGCAAGCCGTGATGGTCTATTTAAACGAAAAAGATAACCCCGAATTACAACCTTTCTCTCGTCGCTACATTGGCTTCTCCAGTTTCGATTACATGCTCAATACCATCTTGACTGAGAATGCATGGGGCGTATTGCCAGAACCTTTAATTCGCCACTTCCTACGTGAACAAAAGCTAACGGTGATTAAGCACACCTACGGTCTCACTCAAGAAGATTACTGCATGTTTACGGCCACGGGCATGGCCGAACACCCTGGCATGAACTGGTTAGCCGATAAGTTGCGTGACTATTTGTTTGATTTTTAATTTTCGTTGTTTAGTTTCCAAGATGCCCACATTTCAAACAATCTAAAGCGAAGACAGTCAGCGTCAATTATCCTGACAGGCAAATAAACTCATAACCAATTGTTTTAATTAAAAATA
>NZ_NDIM01000279.1:0-2941 GCF_002241375.1 Vibrio sp. V19_P1S1T109
TGTTTGTGTTACTGAAAGGATTCTGCGTTGTCTCTCATGCTCAGACGCGATTCCATCCATTCCTCTATTTCACTTTCGACCCAAGCTACCGCTCGTCCACCGAGTGGCACACTCTTCGGAAAATCGGTTTCATCAGCCATGAACTTATAGATAGTGGAGCGGCCTAGCCCTGTAATCGCCATCACGTCTTTAAGTCGTAGAAATCTCATGGGAATTGTCTCCTCTTGTATATACCCATGGATAAGTCGCCACGGTAAAAAAGTGCAGTCGGCCTAATCTAATCTAGGCTAGAGCCAAAGCAGTAACGCTCTTCTTTCCACGCTTCAGCAAGGCTGCTCATGCGGAGGAAGACACAACGCTTTATATTGGTATCTTTGCTCTTACAGCGTGTTCCTAGTCCATAGTTCCCTCGGTCGTTAAACAAAATGATTGATCGCTCTTTGCCTTTGTAGTGCTTTTCTATCGCTTCCTTCCAAGCTGTTTTTAGATGATCCACAAGCTGATTACCTTTATCCCAACAAATGGCAGGGCCGAAGTACTGACTATCATCAAGAAACAGCATTACTCGGTAGTTATGTGAAGGGGTTTTATCAGCTCGCTTACGCCATACATAAGGCAACAAATCGGCATCGATTTTCTCTTTCAGAATGTCAAAGTAATCATTGAGGATGCTGAGATCGGTGTCTTGATGATCTTTAGGCAGGTATAAATCCAAACGCATCGCAAGAGTACGTTGATACTGAGTCAGAGCCTGATCAAAGACCTTATCCATCGTGGTAAGCGCTGATTCATAAAGTCCCTTATTGCTGTAAAACAATGGATAATCTTTAAATGTTCTAGCACGAGTAATGGTTGGAAGGTGGGTTGTGTTCGACATGAGTAATACCTCTCAGTGTGTGAATGACATAGGCATTACTCGCTCTGTATTTTTTAAGGTGAGTCGTGACTACAACCAAAGCTCTTGTTGCGTTGATCGTTCTGGTTGGCAATGGGTTTCGCGAGACGACTGATTCGATAAAAGAACTCGTTTAACTGTAACGGGAACACTTCAGCGTCAGACAACAGCTCAAAACCTTCATTCGTAGGAGAGTAGGCTAATCCAGAGCATGGTTGGCTGTAATAATCTTCAACCACCCTATCCCATGTCTTCCTCACTTTTTTGTAGAGAAAACGTCCCCAACCCTCTCGTCCAGTGCCGAAGTTTTGAAAGAGATCCCTATCAAAGAGCAAGATAAGATGATGATGCTGGCTGGTGGATTCACTGGCCTTCGCCCAGATATAGCGAATGACCGTTTGCTGGTATTGATAAGTTCTGTCGGTGTATTTGTCTCTACAGAGCTCATTAGTCTCCGATTCTAAAATACGAAAGAAATGGGCAAACACCGCTAGGTAATCTTCCCCGAAGTCACTCGGTAGGTTTAGGTTGATGTGAACAGCAAAGATTCTTGGGTATTGGTTTAGTGCTTCAGTCAGCACTCGGTCTATCTCCTCTAGGTATTCGAGAACGAGACCATCCTTGTGGTAGTAGAGTGGCTTTCCATTAAAGGTTCGGTCATGAGTGATGGTGTGGACTCTTTGATGAGCTACGTTGATTTGATGAATCATGATTGGTTCCTGTGGTTTGTTGTGATTCCCACAGGAACTGTTTCCAACGTAATTTTTAAGGGGATTAAGAACTAGTAGCGAAGTTTCTCATGTCCCCTCCGTATACCTTTGAGTTAGGTTTCGCGAAATAGCACACCCTTTTGAATAGCTCATTCTTCGATTGTTCAATATCCGATGCATTCAGGTTTAAGCGATACACACCATTCTTGCAGAAATGAACTAGTGCTGGTTTCTCCTGTTTGATAGCACTGCACCATGCTTGTTTAATCAAGTCGGCTAGAGAGCCATCTGACGCCCCAACATCCCCGAGTTGATAATAGATATCTTTATTCAAGAAAATAGCCACATGGTAGTGGCACTGCTCAGAGGTATTCTTCTCTTTTGCCCAGATGTAACTGGTCTTGTTCTTTAACCCCCTTCCCCAGCTTTTCTCTTTACGTTTTATATCTACGTCCAATTTGGCATTTAGGGATTTGAAGAATCGAGTGATGACTTTCGAATCCGAATCATCGAAATCTTCGGGTAAGTGTAGGTCTATCCGAAAGACGGATAGCCTAGTATGATACTTCAATGCTTTCTCTATCAATTGAGAAATCTTGTAGAGGTAAAACTTGCGATAGAAGAATCGTTGCTTTCGTTTCGTTGGTTGAGGTAGGTCGTAGTTGTTGAACTTGTCTTCAGATGTGTACTGATGATTCATGATGTTGTTATCCCTATTCGTGTGTCTCTCATACACACAGGGAATAACGTAAATTTTAGTAGTTGGCAGTTATGTATATTACCTATACCAACATATCCTCATGACATCGAAACGACCTTGCAACAAAAACTAATCCCCTTTTTATAAAAACAGTAATCCTTTTACGCAAAAATCAGACAAAACAGACTTAAGGATACAAATAATCATGTTTCCTTTCACTCGAAACTTATCACCTTGGATTTTCAATTCATTAAAAAACACACACTACAACCAAAGAATGACATCCCATTCAGTTTATATCAAATCGTTAATTTGATTATTTACCAGAGATGCTTTATATTAAATCCACTCAAAGTGAAAAATAACTTATGTCATATATCAGATATGGATGACCAGTCCACTTTTTGAACACTGCTAAATGACATTCGAAATCATCGTTCCTGAGTTTAATCTGAAACCTTATAGAGAAACCAGCAAAAAACCCACCACCAACCAACATAAAACCCACGATTTATAGTTGTAAAACTATCAATTCTCCTACATTTCTCCTACACTAGACCGACAAAAATCTTGCACAAACGAATGACCATGAGTACTAGAAGATATTTAGAACTGATTAAAAACTCATCAGAAGAA
>NZ_NDIM01000138.1:0-2929 GCF_002241375.1 Vibrio sp. V19_P1S1T109
GTGACAGGCTTAAGCGCGACGCATTTCTGGGTCGCGCTTTTTTTATCTGTGCGCTTAGCGGGGTAAATCGCACTGTTCAAAATTTCTGAATAACAAGGACAACTTCCTCCGGTTTTACCATTTTCTATCCTACTTATAATAAAAAAGTCATCGGAATGAGGAGTGGAGATCATGGGAAAATTAGTTGAAGGCGTCTGGCACGATGTTTGGTATGACACCAAAAGCAGCGCTGGGCATTTTGTACGCGAAGACGCAGGATTCAGACACTGGGTTGACAGCCAGCCAGATGCACGATTTCAACCAGAATCGGGCCGTTATCATTTGTATGTCTCTTTGGCATGCCCTTGGGCTCACCGTACATTGATTTTTCGCCAACTCAAATCACTCACCGAACACATTGATGTCACGGTCGTTTGTCCTGACATGCTAAGTGAAGGCTGGTCTTTTGGTATTCCTGAACCTCTGTTCGGCTATACCAAGCTCCATCAAATCTACACCAAAGCAAAGGTAGATTATTCAGGGCGAGTAACTGTACCTGTGTTGTGGGATAAGAAGACCAATACCATTGTTAGCAATGAATCTTCTGAGATTATTCGCATGTTTAACAGTGCATTTAATGAGTTAACGGGTAACCAGCACGACTACTATCCGCAAGCACTCAGCAAAGCTATCGATGAATGGAATGCGTATATCTACCCCAATATTAATAATGGCGTTTATCGATGTGGGTTTGCGACCACGCAAGAGGCCTATGACGATGCTTATGATGCACTCTTTACGGCATTAGATAAGGTCAACAATCATTTAGCGACGTATCGCTACTTGGTCGGTAACCAGATCACCGAGGCGGATTGGCGTTTATTCACTACACTTATCCGTTTTGATGCTGTTTACGTCGGGCATTTTAAATGCAATAAACAGCGTATCGCCGATTATGAGAACTTAAGCGGTTACTTAAAAGAGCTTTACCAAATCGACGGTATCAAACAAACGACCGATTTTTACCACATCAAACGCCACTATTATTTCAGCCATATTGGCATTAACCCAACGCAAGTGGTACCTAAGGGGCCGGATCTTGATCTTGATACGCCCCATGATCGCGGCTTTATTGGGTTATAACGAGGGTGGAAGTGTGCTATAAAAAAGGCTCTTATGTGATACATAAGAGCCTTTTAATCAGCAAGTTAAGCTAAGAATTTTATTTTGTTTCTTGGCTTGCTTGAATCGCCGTCAACGCGATTGTGTAAACAATGTCGTCAACCAATGCACCGCGAGACAAATCGTTTACTGGTTTACGCATGCCTTGCAGCATTGGACCGATAGAAACAAGGTCTGCTGAGCGTTGTACTGCTTTGTAAGTTGTATTACCTGTGTTTAGGTCAGGGAAGACAAATACCGTTGCTTTACCAGCGACTGGAGAGTTTGGTGCTTTAGAAGCCGCCACGTTTTCCATGATTGCAGCATCGTATTGTAGAGGACCGTCGATAATAAGATCTGGACGTTTCTCTTGAGCAATGCGCGTCGCTTCACGCACTTTATCTACATCAGCACCTTTACCTGATTCACCCGTCGAGTAGGAAATCATCGCCACGCGCGGGTCAATGCCGAATGCCGCCGCAGAATCGGCCGATTGAATCGCAATTTCAGCAAGCTGTTCAGCATTTGGATCTGGGTTGATGGCGCAGTCGCCGTATACCAACACTTGATCAGGCAATAGCATGAAGAAGATAGAGGATACAATCGAGGCATTTGGCGCGGTCTTAATGATTTGGAATGGAGGAACAATGGTGTTGGCTGTGGTATGAACCGCACCAGAAACCAAACCGTCAACTTCATCCGCTTCAAGCATCATTGTGCCAAGGAATACTGAATCTTGCAGTTTTTCACGAGCCACAACTTCTGTCATGCCTTTTGAACCACGCAGCTCAACCAAGCGAGCAACGTAGTTTTCGCGCACTGAGTCAGCATCGATAATTTCAACGCCAGCACCTAACTCAACACCTTGCTGCGCAGCAACGCGGCGGATTTCATCAGGGTTACCAAGTAGAACACAAGTCGCAATACCGCGCTCAGCACAAATAGAGGCCGCTTTCACTGTGCGTGGTTCATCCCCTTCAGGAAGCACAATACGTTTACCTGCACGACGAGCATACTCAGTTAACTGGTAACGGAATGCTGGCGGGCTAAGGCGACGAATACCTTGCGTGCCCTCAGTGAGCGAATTAATCCAAGGGCCATCGATGTGGCTAGCAACATGATCGCTGATGAACTCGATACGTTCTTTATCGTCAGCTGGAACTTCTAGGCTAAAGCTTTGCAGGTTGAGTGACGTTTGCCAAGTGTTACCTTGCGCTTTAAAAATAGGCAATCCGCTTTCAAAGGCTGGTTTACATAGGTTCACAATCTCTTGTGGCATATCGTAACCGCCAGTCAGCAGTACCGCACCAATTTCAACGCCATTCATTGCGGCCAGAGAGGCGGCAACAATCACGTCAGGACGATCGGCCGATGTCACTAAGAGTGACCCTGGCTTAAAGTGCTCAATCATGTGTGGCAAAGAACGCGCACAGAAAGTGATGCTCTTAATACGGCGAGACTTAATTTCACCTTCATTAATGATTTCAGCTTTCAGGTGTTTGGCCATATCAATAGCACGAGTCGCGATAAGGTCGATACTCCAAGGCACACAACCTAACACACGAATTGGGCTGGTGTTGAAGATCTGCATCACTTCTAAATTGGCTTGTTTCGCGCTATCTGCATCATCAAAAATTTCTGATAAGTCAGGGCGAGTGCGGCCTGCTTCATCAACAGGGGCATTAAGCTTGTTGATAATAACACCTGAAATGTTTTTATTTTTTGTTCCACCAAAGTTTGAGCACGCAACTTCAATACGCTCTTTCAACTGAGTTGGGTTGTCTGTTCC
>NZ_NDIM01000288.1:0-2866 GCF_002241375.1 Vibrio sp. V19_P1S1T109
TTGCAGTCTCTAGCCATTGCACACAGTCGGCTTGTTCAAAGCGATGCTGGTGTCCAACTTGACCGTTGAGCTTTAAGTTGTCTTTAGCCCATTCTAAATAGGTTTTAGACATATCAACCGTCATGGTTGATTTTGCTCCACCGCAAGCGGCATGAACGGTTGCAGAGCCGGTGTAAGCAAATAGATTGAGGAAATCTTTACCCTTTGCCATTTGCCCTAAGCGACGACGCGTCAATTTATGATCAAGGAATAAACCCGTATCGAGATAATCATGTAAATTGACAATCAGTTTAACGCCATACTCGTTCACTTCCATTGTCTCAGAAATTTGCCCTAATTTTTGATATTGAGAGCGCCCTTTCTGTTTTTCACGAACTTTGAGTACTACTTTATTTGCTTCTGTTCCGGTGACTTGAATCGCGGCACGAATGATATCTGTTAAACGGCGTTTAGCCTTTTCTTCTGGAATATCTTTAGGTGCGGCGTATTCTTGGATCACTAGGTGGTCGAGATAAACATCGATCGCAACATTGTATTCAGGCAAATCAGCATCATAAATACGATAGCAATCGAGTGATTCACGTTTCGCCCACTTACCAATTTTCGCAATATTTTTCTTTAAACGATTCGAAAAATCAGGAGCGATCACCGATTCTTGAGAAATAGACGCTCCCGGTTCTACCGTGCGCAATGAAATTGAGTAGTTCTTTTGGTGACAAGGTAACGCACCGTTATTTAACTTAAACTGCTTTTCAGCGCGCATACGCAAACAACTGAGTAATTCGTCAGAGCTTGAGAAAATCGACGCTTGGCAACCGCCAAATTCAGCCTTTAATTGCCCACCAAATGCCGTGTATAAAGCAATCAAACCAGGATGTGTACCTAAACGTTCACCATAGGGTGGATTACAAATAACCACACCATCCTCAAACCCTTCAGGACGTTTGATCAGTGCCGCATCACCTAGCTGGAAGGTAATCAGTTCTTCAACCCCTGCGCGGCGAGCGTTATCTTTCGCGGTCTGCAGCACTCGTGCATCGTTATCAAAACCAAAGAACTTACAGTCAACTTTCTTGACACCACGTCTTGCTTGAACATTGGCCTCTGATTTTATTTGCGCCCACAGTTCTGCATCAAAATCCTCTAAAGCTTCGAAACTCCACTTTGGACGCTTGAGACTAGGGGCCATACCAGCAGCCATCATGGCCGCCTCAATGAGCAAAGTACCAGAACCACACATTGGGTCGAGCAGTGGCTTTGCTTCACTCCATCCACTACGCAAAATAATAGCCGCTGCTAATGTTTCACGAAGTGGTGCTCGCCCCGCTTCGGTACGGTAACCGCGCTGATGTAAACCACCGCCCACCATATCAATCCCTAAAATGGCTTTATCTTTATGCAAGCGTACATGGACACGAAGATCTGCATGATCTTTATCGATCGAAGGGCGCGGTAAGTTCTTTTTGGTGAAACAGTCGACAACCGCATCCTTTACTTTCATCGCGCCGTACTGACTGTTGCGGATTTCGTTATTTGTACCGTTGAAGTCGACAACAAACTTTTTCGAACTATGAAAATGATTAACCCAGTTCACTGAACTTGCTGACAAGTAAAGATCCATATCATTTTGGCAGGTAAATTCAGAGAGGACGCGAACAAATCTTGATGCTAGACGGCTCCACAAACAACAGCGATAAATCTGCTCTTTCGACGCTTTAAATTTTACCCCGGCCTGCACGGGTTTTGCGTCCGTAACCCCTAATTTGGTTAGTTCTTCAACTAATAGGTTCTCAAGACCGTTTGAGGTAACCGCTAGATATTGATTCATACTGCTCTTTTACTGATAAAAATGACCACGCATTATACCTGACAATCCCACGCTTGAGTAAAACAAAGTGTCTCTTTCACCTTCTCAACCATTCAATTGCTTAACTACTCGCCAATTTTACAAATAGACAAGCTTCGAGCATTGCAAAAACATCTTACTAGATATAGCAAGGCCTACGGGATAAGTGAGTATTTATTCACTATCAAATTGGACTATACCAGATTGCTTTTTGCAGTGTAAATAAATTACAAACGAGCCAAAAATGGGAATATGTCGGCCATTTCTAGTGATGTAGACACTGTTTATAACGTCACTTTTGAAGAAAAAAACATCAGAATCCTGAACAAATCTCACATTTAAGATCGAATTCAGACGGATAGGATTGAGTTGGGGAAAAGCTCTAGGCAAAAAAAATCGGCTATTAAGCCGATGGGAAATGAAACAAAGGAACGAAACGTTGTGCTATTAGGGAAAAGTTAACTCACAAGAGCAACGTGCTCTTCGAGCAAAATATGATTGGCGCAAGCCATACGGTCATGCATAACCTTAATGACCTGTCCGAATTCCAACTGTTTGGAACCATTCAGTATGAACGCATCTAAATCGACTAAGGCGCAAAGACTAGCGCAGTCCCCTACCTCAAGTACGATGAAATAACCTTGGCTGTAGCCGTTGACCAACCGAACAATGTCACCTTCACTCGGTTCAAAACCGTAGCCTTGATGATCAAAAAACCAACTTTTAGGTTGGACAGGTTTATGAAAACGCTTAGCGGCAACACAATAGAGTGCTAATTCGGCTTGTCTTGGCTCACTTAAACCTAAATAGGCAATTTGCTCTTTGTAGGTTTGGAAAGCACTCGCATCATCGACTGAAAAATGATTCTCAGCAAAAGCACAATCGACGAGCAGATTACGGTAAAGATTGGTCTTAAAAACCATCTCATCACCAAGGTATAACATCAGGCAGCTTTCGCTATCTGAATAATACCAACTCCATTTGTCACTTGGTTTAAGCATCGTTCCACTCTCTAATTTT
>NZ_NDIM01000010.1:0-2846 GCF_002241375.1 Vibrio sp. V19_P1S1T109
CCTCTGTCTTCTTCACTATATCTAGTAAAATATGTCGTTTTGAGGAATACCATGAATAAAAAACTTCTCTTAGGCTTGGCTTTATTTGCCTTTATTATCTTTTTGATTGTAAATTTTGGCCACTATCTAACGTTAGATAATGCCAAAGCACAGCAAATGCTATTAAACGAATACATTAGCCAAAACGTGATCAGCGCTGCTTTGATCTATTTCTCACTCTATATTGTGCTCACCGCTTTCTCTATCCCAGGAGCGGCGGTCGTCACGTTACTGGGCGCTGCGCTGTTTGGTTTTTGGACTAGCTTACTGCTTGTCTCCTTTGCCAGCACCATAGGCGCAACTATCGCCTTTTTGAGTAGCCGTTTCTTACTGCGTGAATGGATTCAAACAAAATTTGGTCAAAAGCTGCAAACGATCAATCAAGGCGTTGCAAAAGATGGGGCATTTTATCTATTCTCATTGCGCTTAATTCCGGTTTTCCCTTTTTTCTTGATTAATTTATTAATGGGCCTAACACCCATATCAACCGCTCGCTTTTACCTGATTAGCCAACTCGGTATGCTACCCGGCACTGCCGTTTATCTGAATGCTGGTACTCAACTATCTGAAATTGAAAGCTTATCCGGTATTGTATCTCCTTCGGTTTTGCTTTCATTTGCTCTATTAGGTCTTTTTCCTATTCTCACCAAGTGGATTATGGCCAGATTGAACAAAAACCCAACTTCCGCCTGAAGTGAATAATGATGAAAATTTGTGTTTCAAACCACCCGATAGAGGCATATATAGTTTGTCAGTATTTACAGCAATTCAATATTCGCTGTGAAGTGAGAGGCGATAACTTATACGGCTTAGGTGGAGAGCTCCCTTTTTCAGAAGAAACCTTGCCCTATATATGGCTGTTGGATGAAACTCAAATCGCCGAGGCTCAAGCACAATTATTGGCCTATCAGATAGAAGAGATAAACGAAGAACCTAACTGGGTTTGTGGACAGTGCAACGAGGAAAATGGGCCGCAGTTTGCAGCCTGCTGGTACTGCGGTTGTTTAGATTCAGACTAACGAGTCTGATGCTGGCGGATGAACTCAATTGAGTGGTGGTTAAACATCTCAGACTGTTCAACATTACACACGTGGCCGCAATCTGGGATTTCTAATAACACACTTTGTCTATGCATTGCCACCATGTCTTTAACGGGTTGAATGAACATATAGTCTCTCTCTCCCATAAGATAAAGAGTAGGAATGGGCAGCTCTTTCTCTTTGAAGCATTTCATCAGAGGATTGACTTCGGAAGTCAGCATAAACCAGCGTTTAAACTCTTTTTGGCACAGCTTCTTCGCTTCTCGAATAAAAAGATGCCGTGACTCTTTTTGGTTGCGTTGTGGCATCACAATGTAAGCAAACAGACGATAAAGCCACATGTAAGGAATGATGTGTTTACTCAAATTACCCAACTTTACGAGCACTTGAGAGCGCACATTCAAACGGGTTATCGCTCCGCCCAAAACCATAGAGCAAACTCGCCCAGTCGCTATTTCAGCAAGATTACGCACAATAATGGTGCCGAGTGACATTCCAACAAAATGGGCAGACTGAATTTTCAAATGATCGAGCACTTTGAGAATATCAAGAGTGACGGATTTAAACGTGTAACGATTTGCCATCAACTCTTTAAACAGTTGGTTTGACTTGCCATGACCTCGTAAATCAACTAATAACAGGTTGAAATGCTCACGGTACGCTTTGATTTGCTTAAACCAGATGGATGAACTTCCACCTGCACCATGCACAAAAACAACCCATTCATCACTGGTGGGATGCAGGTAGGTCTTATGGAAAAGTAGGCTATGAGACATACAAAACCGTTAATCAGCTTCAATTTGAGAAACGCAAGACTACCACAAAACGGGGGCTGAATAGCAAAAAATCATGCGGGCTCGTTCGGCTAAACAAGTAAGGCGCCAAAGCGCCTTACTTGTTATAAAAACATCAGTCATGAAACGCGAGATGATACATCTTGATGTACTCTTTCGCTGAATCCTGCCAGCTAAAATTTTGTCGCATCGCCCTCTGCTGAACCTCCAACATAGTTTCGGGATGTTGAAGATAAAACAGCATCGCTCGCTGCATTGCAATAAGCAGTGCTTCTGGAGAAGGATCATGAAAACCAAAGCCGGTCGCTTCTTCAGGAAACTTATCATAATCACGCACGGTGTCTTTTAAACCACCAACTTCACGAACGATGGGCAGCGTGCCATAAGCCATGCTGTAGATCTGATTCAAACCGCAAGCTTCAAATTCTGAAGGCATTAAGAAGAAATCAGAACCGGCTTCAACCAAATGTGCAAAACGATTGCTATAAGCTTCAACAAACGCAAATTTATCAGCATGCTTCGCCGCCATTTTATGTAGCTGAACAGCAACTTCAGGCTCTCCTGTGCCAACAATAATGAGCTGAGCATCATTGCGTAAGAACGACTCTAGTATAGGTAAAATATAGTGGAAACCTTTTTGGTGGGTGAGTCGACAAACCATCCCAAACAAAGGCAAGTCACGCTGAGGTAATTGCAGCTCCTCTTGCAACATGCGCTTACTCGCCCGTTTGCCCGCTTGAAGTGATTCAGCTTCATCACAGTAGCCAAGAGGAAGAAATTCATCGTTTTGTGGATCCCACTCGCTATAATCACACCCATTAACGATGCCGTGCAAATCTCTAGCTCGGTGAACAAAATCATCTACTAACCCATGAGAGCCAAGCGGTGTTAGCAGCTCGGAAGCATAATTAGGGCTAACGGCATTGATTTTGTCAGCAAAGGCAATCCCTGCTCTTAGCATACTGACGTGATC
>NZ_NDIM01000282.1:0-2835 GCF_002241375.1 Vibrio sp. V19_P1S1T109
AAGCCATAGAATCTATTTAAAGAGAGATCGCTCTCGAAATTTTGTGATTGCTTTTTAGTGTTGCAACCGAATGAGCGACCCCATCACATAAACATATTTATAAAATCAATAATATCCACTCTGTTTTAATGAAAGCCTGTTTATACGTATGAGTATGTTATGAAACTAAAAATTGTTACTAGCGCAATACTTGCTTCTATTGCCGCTTCTTCTTTCGCTGCTGATGGCGATATTCATCAGGTTACCATTCTTGGTACTTCCGATATTCACGGGCATTTTATGCCATGGGATTATGCTGCTGACAAACTGAATATGCAGGGGAGTCTAAGTCAAATCGCCACCAAGGTTAAACAGATACGAGAGCAAGATAAAAACGTTATTTTAGTGGATGCGGGAGATACGATTCAGGGAAACTTTGTTGAAACGTTTAAGCATGAAGCCGTTGACCCTATGATGCTCGGTTTTAATGAGATGAACTACGATGTTTGGGTGCTGGGTAACCATGAGTTTGATTTTGGTTTATCGGTATTAAATCGCTCCCTGACTCAATTTAAAGGCCGAGCGTTAGCCGGGAATATTCAGAGGCCCGATGGCAATCCATTCTTACCCGCCGCAACAATTATTGAAAAAAATGGCGTCAAGATCGGTATTATTGGAATGGATACTCCGATGACACAAGTGTTTGCTGAAGGCACGAATCGCCTTGAAGGCATGAGCTTCACTAACCCAACACTTGAAGTAAAAAAAGTGATTGGGCAGATAAAAAATGATGTCGATGCGATCGTTTTGGTTGCGCACATGGGGCTGGATAACGAAAACGACATCAAAGATACGGGCGTATCTGATATTGCCAATGCTAACCCAGAAATCGATGCCATTGTTGCTGGCCACATGCACCTAAAATTGATAAAGCGACGGTAAACGGTGTCATCATTACCGAGCCTGACAAATATGGACGCGTTTTATCTCGAATCGATTTCCAATTTGAAGAAAAGGATGGCAAATACACGCTCGTTCATAAAGACAGCTTCACTTACCCTATAAAAGGTGTTGATTCTGATTCGAAAATGGAAACGCTGTACGCACCTTATCATCAACGCTTACGAGAAAATGCCAATCGCGAAATTGCGATACTTGACGGAGTCGACTTGGTTCCTGATGATGAAATACGCGGTATCCCTCAAGTGCATATTCAAGATACCGGCATCAGTGCGCTGTTTCAGGAAGCCAGTTTTTTCTACGCGCCAAAAGCAAACGTGATCGCACTGCAAATTGATAATGACCAAGCTCAACTTGATACTGGCCCAATCAAAGCAAAAGATATCGCGTTTAACTATCAATATGCTGGTGGTGAAATTACGGTTTACCAAATGACGGGTAAAGAGCTGCGCACCTACATGGAATGGGCCGCTGGGTATTTCAATTCCGTCTCGCCAGGCGATGTGACTTATAGCTTTGATCCAAAGCGGCGCGCATCGAAATACTCAACCAATGATTTTTTTGCGGGTGTCACTTACACCATTGATCTTACTCAACCTGCGGGTAAGCGAATTAAAGATCTGCGTTTTGCTGGTGGACAACCGATTGATGATACTAGTGATATTCGGTTGGGTATGAATAGTTACCGAATGGGGCATTTGACGCAGAAAGGGGGTAGCCTTGAAGGGCGGTCATTCCCGATTATTTTTGACTCGGAAGCGGAATATGGCGAAGAGGAAGGAACTATTAGAAACCTAACGATCCGCTATCTCACCCAAGAGAAACAAGGCCGCTACGAAGGGAAACCAATGCAACGTTGGAAGCTGGAAGGTTTGCAAGGGTATGAATCGGAACGTGCCATCGTGAAAGCTCTAATTAATAGTGGCCAAATTGATGTACCAAGTAGTGATGATGGGCGTTATAGCAATATCGCCTCGATCAATGTTAAAGCACTACTTTTTACCAATAAGGCCGCGGCTGAAGAGGCAATCAATGCGCGTATTTTGCAAAGTAGCCAAGCTTCTGATGCTGAAAAACAGCGTATCAATCGAGAGATTGTATTGCTCAAGGCATTGAATGCTAATGTTTTAGATTAGCTAAAGTTTTAAATTAACGGTTAAGGCTCTGGCCAAAAGTCAGAGCCTACTACTTTAACGACTAACTCATCAATAACCAGAATCCAACACCTATCATCAATGAGCCTGAAATACGGTTCATTAGACGCACATTTTTTGAATGCCCTAGAGCTCGTTTTAACCCCTTGCCACCTGTTGCGTAAAGTGTCATACAGACAAATTCTGAGACCATAATAATGGACACCAGCAGTAATAGTTGAGGTGCAAGTGGTGCTTCACTATTAATAAAAGGCGGAAGTAGGGAGATCATAAACGCCCAGCCTTTAGGGTTAGCAATCGCGGTCACAAAACCTTGCATGACAAGATCCCAGTCTTTGTTATGGGGAGTGACTTGTGAGTCGCTACTGAGGGCAAGCTTGCCTTTTGAGCGCCACATCTGAATGCCTATATAGCCAAGATAGATGGCACCGATGGTTTTGAATCCGGTAAAGAGCCAAGGGTAATTGAGCATAATCGAAGCCATCCCCAAAACGGCTGCGATGGAAACGAACGCCACACCGACGATCTCTCCCATCATCATCCATAAAGTTCGGCGATAACCAATACTCATCCCAAGACTCAGTGCCAATGTCATGCACATACCTGGAGGGCTCTTCTCCGCTTAGGTGAGCTTGATATTTGGGTAAAAAGTTGAGTGGGTATCAGGAACCGATGTTTGTCTGATCTTCAACTTAAAATAGTCTGTATCTCTCACTCCTCTGGCTCTTCGTCTAAGTAATCC
>NZ_NDIM01000356.1:0-2828 GCF_002241375.1 Vibrio sp. V19_P1S1T109
AAAGAAAAGGGCTACCGAAGGAAGCTCCGGACATATCATGGGCTTACAGAGGTATTGCTCGATTAGGGGGTTGGAAGAATACAAAGCGAACGGGTCGTGCTTCTATAAAGACATTATGGCAAGGATGGTTTAGGTTACAAACCATCCTTGAAGGGTATGAACTGGCTAAGTCTCTTGATTCACCAGACTTGTGATCAAGAGACAGGGGCAAACCTTCCTTTTTGTTATTCCGGCTCAATTAACTTTAGGAAGTACCACTACTTTAGTTTTGGCCCAAATATCTTGGAACCCTCTTTTTTGTTGATCAAAGGGTACGGTGAGGTTTGCCAAGCCAAAGCCTGAGGTGAACAAACGTATTAAAGCTTGCGTGGCGCTGATTGAATTTCCATCTTGTTCGTTAATTATCAAAAGTCGCCAAGCACGCATCCCTAATGTCTGGCCTGCTCTTGTCCAGAAAAAGACGAAGAAGTAGACCCAGACAGCGGCAAGGTAAAATGTGTAAACATAGCTCCAAATGGGATGACGAGTGAGAAGGTCGCTGACATCTGCATACGAGCCATAGCTCATCACATTCAACGCAACGAGAGCTTCTAATATAGCAACGACAACACCAGCAGCCATCATCTCAAGAGCAATGATGATTAATGCATCGTAAATGAGCGCACCAAATCGGCGTAGTAATCCGGCAGGCGGTAGAGAAATAGAGTTACTCATCATATCTAAACATCTTTTGTATTCGCGAAATTGCAGCAGCATATAGCCTCGGAGAGGATCTGAAAAGAGAAGAGACGCACAGCTTGAAGGTTTGTGGCGAAAATATCGGCAAACGATTTGTATTTCAATATTTTGTTATTGCGCCAATAACTTTCTTACGTATAATGCCAACCATCAAAGGGCAATGCCCAAGATGCCGGTGTGGTGAAATTGGTAGACACGACGGATTCAAAATCCGTTTCCTTCGGGAGTGGCGGTTCAAGTCCGCCCACCGGTACCATAATTTAAACAACAAAGCCTCGACGAAAGTCGGGGCTTTGTTGTTTTTGTCCTCGAAATAATAGTCCACTATCTTAGATAAATGGGACTCTTTTGATAGCCTTCACATACTTCTATATTGAACAGCGCACATTTCTCGCTTCTAGCCATACACATTTATATCAACACTACTAATATGTAGTTGATGAACTTTTGAGTGGCTTCTTTTAAACTCATTAACTACTTAGTACTTAAGGTGTTATATAAATTGTGGCAAGCATAAAAATCACAGTAGATAGATTGCAGCCTGGCCTGCACATTAAGTTGCCCGTAAAGTGGAACGAACACCCCTTTCTTTTTAATAGCTTTAAGATTAAATCCCAAGAACAGATTCAATTGATAAAACACTTGGGGATTCAACATGTTTATATCAATCCTGCGCAAAGCGATACTCAACCCTTACCTGTCAATACGCAGCCGGAAGCCATAGAAGAATCTTCAGAGATGGAGAGTGAGGCTGAAAAATTGTGGGAAGAGAAGCAGAAACGGATTGAAAAGTTGAACGCATATCGTAGGCGAGTTCTAAACTGTGAAAAAGAGTTTGAGCGTTCTCTATCCCGTATGCGTGCGGTAATGAACAAGATACGCAATCGGCCAGAGGATGCGATAGATGAAGCTTCAATTTTGGTTGAAGATATTGTCGATAAGCTACTGAGTGAAGATAGCGTTACGCTGCATTTAATGAATGGCAAAAGTGAGTTTGAAGACATCTACTTTCATTCACTCAACGTTTCGGTCATTGCAATGATGATAGGAAAAGCGAAAGGGTATGATGCTCAAAAAATCAAAGAACTTGCTTTTGCTGCGCTGTTTCATGATATAGGCAAAATTAAGGTTCCCACCGCGATTGTTAGAAAGAAAACAACACTGACAGAGCCCGAACAAAATTATCTCAAATTACATACTAAGTATGGTTTGGATATTGCGAGTCATATCGATAGCTTTCCAGAAAGTGCAAAGAGAGTAATAGAACAGCATCATGAACTTAATGATGGCAGTGGGTATCCGCTTGGTTTAAAGGAAGCGGCTATTGATGAGCTTTCACAGGTCATTACGGTCGCGAATGTATTTGATAATTTGTGTCATCCCAATATCGTTGCAGAGCAGAAGATTCCTTATATTGCACTTTCCTATATGTATAAGCATTGTAATCACTTATATAGTAACGAAAACTTAAACGTATTGGTTAAATTTATGGGTGTTTTCCCTCCAGGAACCGTTGTTCAGCTTTCTAACAATATGGTTGGGTTAGTCATCTCCGTAAACGCTAGCCACTTACTATATCCTAATGTATTGATTTACGACCCTTCGGTTCCGCGAACCCAAGCGCCCATTATTGATTTAGCTGATCGAGATTTGAAAATTGTTAACGCCATTCTTCCGCATAAACTTCCGGATAAAATCCGAGACTATCTTAACCCACGCTCTAGAATCTCTTATTTCTTCGATAGTGATGAGTAATATGCTTCTTTGTATTGCCTCAGTGCGAGCTTTCATTGACGAAGAAAAGCACGCAATATGAAGTGTGTCACCTTAATGCTCTGGTGATAACAAGGAGATTTAGAGAGGGAAATAGGTCGCTAATTAATCGATATTTAACGCTTTGGCGTCTTTTTGTTCACTTGAGCTATCAGAAGGTACTTTTTTCTAAAAACCGCTTGCACTCATCTTCGTTCTCCCTATAATGCCGCCTCACTGACACGGCACAGCCAGTAAGGGTTCAAGCCCAACCAGCAGCCAATCAGTAGGTCAAATCGGTAAGACGAAATAATTTAATAAAGTGTTTGACACTTTTC